>NZ_JBJJLR010000009.1:0-122060 GCF_046230975.1 Pseudomonas sp. KCJK9058 | reverse complement strand
CCGCGTCACCGTGCCTTCTACAGGGCACGCCACTGCGGGCCAAGCCCATGGAGCCGGACCAGACTGTCAGGGACCTATTCAATGACAAGCAGCACTTACGCCCAAGCGCCTGCCACACCCGTCAACTCGCCTGCGCGGGTCGCCACTGCCAGCTTCATCGGCACCGCCATCGAGTTCTATGATTTCTACGTCTACGCCACCGCCGCAGCCTTGGTGATCGGCCCGGTGTTCTTCCCGTCCGGGTCGGGCACCGCGCAAATGCTGGCCGCCTTCCTCACCTTCGGTATCGCCTTCCTCGCCCGGCCACTGGGCTCGGCGTTGTTCGGTCACTTCGGCGACCGCATTGGCCGCAAGTCGACGCTGGTCGCCTCGCTGCTGCTGATGGGCGTATCCACCACCGCCATTGGCGTGTTGCCGGGCTATGACAGCATTGGCGTGTGGGCGCCGATCATTCTCTGCCTGCTGCGTTTTGGCCAAGGCCTGGGCCTGGGCGGCGAATGGGGTGGCGCGGCCCTGCTGGCTACCGAAAACGCGCCGGAAGGCAAACGGGCCTGGTTCGGCATGTTCCCGCAGCTGGGCCCGTCAATCGGCTTCCTGGCAGCCAACGGCCTGTTCCTGACCCTGGCCCTGGTGCTCAGCGACGAGCAGTTCCGTGAGTGGGGCTGGCGCATTCCGTTCCTGCTCAGCGCCGCACTGGTACTGGTAGGCCTGTACGTGCGCCTGAAGCTCGAAGAGAGCCCGGTGTTCGCCAAGGCCGTTGCCCGCCACGAGCGAGTGAAAATGCCGGTGGTCGACCTGTTCTCGAAATACTGGCTGCCAACCCTGCTGGGCGCTGCGGCCATGGTGGTGTGCTATGCACTGTTCTACATTTCCACGGTGTTCTCGCTGAGCTACGGCGTGACCACACTGGGCTACAGCCGCGAAACGTTCCTTGGCCTGCTGTGCTTCGCGGTGGTGTTCATGGCACTGGCCACACCGTTGTCGGCCTGGCTCAGTGACCGTTACGGGCGTAAGCCGGTACTGATCGTCGGCGGCCTGCTGGCGATAGCTTCGGGCTTTACCATGGAACCGCTGCTGACCTCGGGATCGACTGCGGGGGTGGCGCTGTTCCTGGCCATCGAGCTGTTCCTGATGGGCGTGACCTTTGCGCCGATGGGGGCACTGCTGCCAGAGCTGTTCCCGACCCACGTGCGTTATACCGGTGCCTCGGCGGCGTATAACCTGGGCGGCATCGTTGGCGCCTCGGCGGCACCGTTCTTTGCCCAGAAGCTGGTGAGCATGGGGGGGTTGAGCTGGGTGGGCGGTTATGTGTCGGCGGCGGCGGTGATCAGCCTGATTGCCGTGCTGTGCCTGAAAGAGACGCGGGATACCACGCTGTAAGCCACTGGGGCCGCTTTGCGGCCCTATCGCGACACAAGGCCGCTCCCACAGGGATAGCGCAGCTTCCAGGCTTACGCGATCCCTGTGGGAGCGGCCTTGTGTCGCGATAGGGCTGCGAAGCAGCCCCAGCACTCTCGGATCAGAACTCGACCTTGACCGCCTGCGAAGCACGGGTCGCCTTGGCCCGCGCCAGTTCGACCGACTCGTCACGCGCCAGGCACACGCCCATGCGGCGGGTACCGTTGATTTCCGGCTTGCCGAACAGGCGAATGGCGGTATCCGGCTCGCTCAGCGCTGCGCCCAGGTTGGCGAAGCTGGTCTGTTGGGACTGGCCTTCGGGCAAGATCACTGCCGAGGCCGACGGGCCGAACTGACGCACCACCGGAATCGGCAGGCCGAGAATGGCGCGGGCATGTAGGGCGAATTGCGACAGGTCCTGGGAAATCAGGGTGACCAGACCGGTGTCATGCGGGCGCGGCGACACTTCGCTGAACCACACCTGGTCGCCCTTCACGAACAGCTCCACACCAAACAGGCCGCGACCGCCGAGGGCATCGGTGACCGCCTTGGCCACGCGCTGCGATTCGGCCAGCGCCTTCGGGCTCATGGCCTGTGGCTGCCAGGACTCTTGGTAATCGCCCTTCTCCTGACGGTGCCCGACAGGTTCAAGGAAGGTGGTACCGCCCACGTGGCGCACGGTCAGCAGGGTGATTTCATATTCGAAGTCGATGAAACCTTCGACAATCACCCGGCCCTTGCCAGCGCGGCCGCCTTCCTGGGCATAGTCCCACGACGCCTGCAGGTCAGCATCGCTGCGCAGCAGGCTCTGGCCCTTGCCCGACGAGCTCATCACCGGTTTGACCACGCACGGGTAACCCAGGTCGGCTACGGCCTTGGCGTAGTCTTCATAGGTGTCGGCGAAGTGGTAAGGCGAGGTTGGCAGGTCCAGCTCTTCGGCAGCCAGGCGGCGGATGCCTTCGCGGTTCATGGTCAACTGGGTGGCGCGGGCGGTGGGCACCACGGTGAAGCCTTCGTTTTCCAGCTCGACCAGGGTGGCGGTGGCGATGGCTTCGATTTCCGGAACGATGTAGTGCGGCTTCTCAGCTTCGATCACCGCGCGCAGGGCAACGCCATCGAGCATGTTGACCACATGGCTGCGGTGCGCCACCTGCATAGCCGGAGCATTGGCGTAACGGTCGACGGCGATTACTTCGACGCCCAGGCGCTGCAGCTCGATTACCACTTCCTTGCCCAGCTCGCCACAGCCGCAGAGCAGTACACGGGTCGCGGTGGGCGACAATGGGGTTCCGATACGGATCATTTCAGGTCCTCGAAGGCATCCGGGGCCGCGCCAGGCTAGGCGCCACCCGCTGAAAAAGGACCGCTATTCTACACCATCAACCGGCCACGGCGGCCCGCCGGGCGCGAAATGCCATGGCCAGCCACACCGCCGTTACACCGGCGAACTTCGAGGCCATCGCGGTGCCGATGACTGCCGGGGTCAAAGCGCCGATCATGCCGAAGAAAATGAAGGTATCCACCGGGATGCTCAGCGCCGAACTGAGCCACAGGCGGTCGCGCAGCGGCCGACGGGTGATGCTGAACACCAGCCAGTCGATCAGCTCGGAAATGAAGAACGCAGTGGCGCTGGCCAGGGCGATGGCCGGCTCCGAGGTGACATAGGACAACACCAGCGCCGCCAGCATGGCCACCAGCGCGCCGTGACCGAAGCGGGTTTGCACCATGTCGCGCAGGATGAACACCAGGCCGCCCCAGGCGGACCAGATGATGTCCAGATGCGGGGCACTGGAGAAGGCGTAGTTGATCAGCACTACGCTGCTGATATAGGCAATCAGATAGAACATGGCGGGCTGTCTGTGGGCAAGCCGTACAGATTACCGCTGGGCCGTTCGCGGGTAAACCCGCCCCCACAGATGTTGTGCAGCCCTCAAGGCTGTCGCTGTACCTGTGGGAGCGGGCGTGCCCGCGAAGCTGCCACTGCGGTGCATGGCACCGGCTTCGCCGGTGTTCGCGGGTAAACCCGCTCCGACAGGGTTCGCGTCAGGCCTGCAAGATGAGGCCGGCTTCTACTGCCCGTTCATGGCAACGCTTGAGCACCGCCCGGCGCTCGTGGTTGTCCATCCGCCCCCAGCGGCCAATCTCGGCCACGGTACGCTGGCAGCCGGTGCAGATATCCTGCTCGTCCAGCGCGCAAATGCTCACGCACGGCGATGCCACCGGCCGCTCTGCCACATCACTCATCATCAACCACCAACGCTTGCGCATAACGCTGGGCATTATGCACGTAATGTGCGGCACTCGCTTCCAGCATGCGTTTCTGCTGCTCGGTCAGCTCGCGTACCACCTTGCCCGGCGAGCCCATCACCAGCGAACCGTCCGGGATTTCCTTGCCCTCGGCAATCAGTGCGTTGGCGCCGATGATGCAGTGCTTGCCGATGCGTGCGCCATTGAGGATCACTGCGTTGATACCAACCAGGCTGAAGTCGCCCACTGTACAGCCATGCAGCATGGCATTGTGGCCCACGGTCACGCCCTTGCCCAACGTCAATGGCGAGCCCATGTCAGTGTGCATCACCGTGCCATCCTGCACGTTGCTGCCTTCGCCAATGTCGATCAGCTCGTTATCACCACGCAACACCGCGCCAAACCACACACTGGCATTGGCTTGCAGGCGCACGTTGCCAATGAGCGTGGCGTTGGGGGCGGCCCAACTGGTGGGGTGGCTCTCGACCCGCAGGTCGCCCAGGCGATATTTCATGCTTGTTCCTCAGGCTGCGACGCAGACGGCGGGGTAGGCCCCGCTCAATTTTCGATGTAACGCTCCGGGGGTTGATGCAGGCTGATACCGGCATCGAACAGCAGGTTGACCAGCTCGACGATCATGATCGCCGACAACCCCCAGATCTTGTATTCACCATAGCGGTAACTTGGCACATACCAGCTACGCCCCTGGTAATCGATACGGTGGGTATGGTCACGCGGGTCCTGGCGGAAGAATTCCAGCGGCACGGTGAATACTGCCGCGATCTCGGCATCATTGGCGCGATACTCGACGAAGTCCGGGATAAGCCCGACGAATGGCGTCACTTTCAGGCCATGTAGCGAAATCAGCGGGCTGAGCGGGCCAATCACCTCCACCAGGCCAGGGGGCAGGCCGATTTCTTCTTCAGCCTCGCGCAGGGCAGTAAAGACCAGGTCCGGGTCTTCCGGGTCGCGGCGGCCACCGGGAAAGGCGACTTCACCACCGTGGGTAGACAGGCCCTTGGCGCGCAGGGTCAAAACCAGTTCGGGCGCTTCGCTGCGGGTAATGGGCAAGAGGACCGCCGCTTCGGGGAACCGCCTGTCGGTTTCCAATGACGCGGGTTGGTGGTTGCTCATTCGGCGAAGTAGCTCGTCCAGCATTGCGCACGCTCGTATCCAGGTCCTGTGTTGCATCATGCACCAAAGCCGCGAAGCACCCAAGCCCCAGCGCTTGCGGCGGCACGGTGGCCGCGCCAAGATAGCCTTGAACATAAGGAACCACACATGAAATTCTGCAGCGCGTGCGGCCAACCGGTCACTCAGCAGATCCCCGAGGGCGACAGCCGCCTGCGGTACGTCTGCGGCTCTTGCCAGACCATCCACTACCAGAACCCCAACATCGTGGCCGGCGTGCTACCGACCTGGGGCAGCCAGGTGTTGCTGTGTCGCCGCGCCATCGAACCGCGCCGGGGTTTCTGGACCCTGCCCGCCGGTTTCATGGAAAACGGCGAAACCCTCGACCAGGCCGCGCGTCGCGAAACCGTAGAGGAAGCCTGCGCCCGGGTCGGGCCAACGTCCCTGTACCAGCTGTTCGATCTGCCGCACATCAACCAGGTGCATGTGTTCTTCCGCGCCGAGTTGACGGACCTGGACTTTGCCGTGGGAGCCGAAAGCCTGGAGGTGCGCCTGTTCGAAGAACATGAGATACCGTGGAACGCGCTGGCTTTCCGCACCGTCACTCGCACACTAGAATGCTACTATCGCGACCGCATCGGCCAGCACTACCCCATAGGCCATGAATACCTGCCGCCGATGAACGTTTCGCCACACACCTAAACGCCTTCAGGGATACTGTTACATGCGCTGGTTGCTTGCCCTCTTCTGCCTTTGCGTTACCTCGGTGTCCCAGGCGGCCTTCACCGAAACCATCATCCGCAAGCCTGCACCGGCAGCGCAAACCCCATCGCCTTCGCAGCAAGCCATGCAACCGTTGATCGACAAGGTACTGGTGATCAAGTCCGAGCGCCGCCTGCAGTTGATCAGCCGTGGCGAGCCGCTGAAAACCTACCGCATCTCGCTGGGCAAGCAGCCCAAGGGCGCCAAGGAACGCGAAGGCGACAAGAAAACCCCTGAGGGCTTGTACTGGCTGGACTGGCGCAAGCAGAGCGACCGCTTCAACCTGGCCATGCACATCAACTACCCGAACATCAGCGATGCCGCCCGCGCGACCCGGGCAGGGGTGAGTGCCGGCAGCATGATCATGATTCACGGCACGCCGATCAACGATGAATACCCGGAATGGTACTTCCATACCCTGGACTGGACGGATGGTTGCATTGCCATGCGCAACCGCGACATGCAGGAAGTGTGGGACTTGGTACGGGATGGAACGCTGATCGAGATCAGGCCTTGATATAGGGCCTTTCAGTACAGGTTGTAGGAACCTTCTCACCACTTTGCGAGAACTTGCCTGACAGTTGCTTAGGCAGGGTACTGCATCCAGGCGAGTGACTTAATTTTTAGCATCCACGCAGACGAGTACGAAAACCGTACATCATTTGCGGGGTGCTTCAATGCCGTGCCTGATTCACCGCATCGCCCATTGGCTGTCGGCCAGTTGCCTGTCAGGCGTGCTGTCCATTCCTCACGTGATGGCCGACGACCCTGCCAGCCAGCAGTTGCGCGATCAACAGCATGGGCTGCGGCAACTGGAGCAACAGCAGCGGCTGGAGCGCTGGCGGCGCATATCCGCCCCGACTGAACCGACCAACAGCACTTCCCAGCGACCGCACGATGATCGCTGCTGGGCAGTCGATGGCGTGCGCGTGGCGGGCATGCACCGGCTTTCGAGCTCGGCACTGGCGCCCACCCTCCGTGCGCTCACGCCTGCCTGCATGGGCATCGCCGACATCAATCGGCTGCTCAAAGCCATCACCCAACGTTATGTACAAGCCGGCTACCCAACCAGCCGACCCTACCTGCGACAGCCCCCAGAACAGGGCATGCCGTTGGACATCGTCATTGTCGAAGGCTTTGTCGAAACCATCGAGCTGGCAGGGCCCGACCTGCCCTTGTCCCTCTCCAGTGCCTTCCCAGGCCTGCTCGGGCAACCACTGTACCTGCCCGACCTTGAGCAAGGCCTGGACCAGCTCAACCGCCTTCGCGCCTATGAACTGGGCGCCACCTTGCTGCCCGGCGAACTGCAAGGCGGCACCCGCGTGGTCGTGCAGCCGGGCAAGGTTGCTTCACGCTGGCACCTGGACAGCCGCTTCGACAACCGGGGCAGCGAGCTGACGGGCCGCCACCGCGTCAACCTCGGCATTGGCCTGGACAGCCCGCTTGGCCTCAATGATGAGCTGCGCCTGTCGTGGACCCGCACGGTGCTCGATACGCCCGGCCAAAGCCAAGGGATATCGTTGTACTACAGCATCCCCTACGGCGCCTGGACCTTTGCCCTCAGCGCCAGCCAGCTAAGCTATCAAGCCCCACTCCCCTACAGCGACAAGGCTGCCGACGGCAGCAGCAGCTATCAGGGCCTGAGTGTCGAGCGGGTGTTGTGGCGCAACCAGCAAGGCATGCTCAGCGCCAGCGCCCGGCTGGACCGCAAGCAGCTGATCAACCGCAGCGCTGGCGCAGTTATCGTCCAGCAGAGCCCGACGCTGGCCACGGTAGAGGCCGGCCTCAACCTGCTGTGGCTCGAAAATGGCTTGTGGAACGGCTACTTCGGCGTTGCCCAAGGCATTGACGCATTGGGTGCCGACCGCGCGCCCCTGGGTGCTCAACGCCTGCGCCCGGACTTTCGCAAATACCGCGCCAACCTGCTGCACCTGCGTCAGGGCCCGGCACCCAACCCTTGGCGCTGGCAGAGCGAGCTGGCCCTGCAGTACAGCCGCGACCCGCTGCCTGCCGTCGAACAACTGCTGGTCAGCGACGATTCGGCTGTCCGCGGCTTTCGTCTGCACACTTACTCCGGTGCCAGCAGCGCCGTCTGGCGCAATACGTTCAGCCAAGCGCTGCCACTGACCTGGGCCCACCCCTTCGAGATACGCCCCTACTTCGGCCTGGACCAGGGCTGGGTTCGCACCGCCGAAGGCAAACCGTCACAACGCCTGGCCGGGGCCGCCGCAGGGTTGGAACTGAGCCTGCCCGGCAGCCGCCTGCGCCTGGACTACCAACGCGCCTTGTACACCAGTGACCTGCCCCGCCCGCTGCTGGAGCCCGGCTTCTGGGTGCTGGACTGGACCCTGAACATCTGATTCACCCACAACAAAGAGAACGAGAAAATGCAAACACTCTCGCAGTTACCGCCTGTTCGCCCGGATACCTTGCGCTGGGCAATCTTCCTCGCCGTGCTCGGGCCCAGCGCCGCACTGGCTCAGACAGGACTGGAAGCAGCCAGCGGCCCCGGGGGGACCCCGGTCATCCACAATGGCCACGGGGTGCCGGTGATCGACATCGTGCCGCCCAACGCCAAGGGGCTGTCACACAACCAGTTCATCGACTACAACGTTGCCACCCCTGGCCTGGTGCTGAACAACGCCACCGCTGCCGGGCAGTCGCAACTGGCCGGTGCCCTGGCGGCCAACCCGCAATTTCAAGGCCAGGCCGCCTCGACCATTCTTAACGAAGTGGTCAGCCGCAACGCCTCGCTGATCGAGGGGCCGCAGGAAATCTTCGGGCGCCCGGCCGACTACATACTGGCCAACCCCAATGGCATCACCCTCAATGGCGGCAGTTTCATCAACACCACCCGCGCAGGCTTCGTGGTGGGCACCCCGCAATTCGAGGAGCAACAGCTCAGGTATCTCGATACGCTCACGGCCAGTGGCACCCTGCAGGTACTGGAGCATGGCCAGGGCAATGCCGGTGGCGCACTCGAACTGATCGCACCACGCGTGGACAGCAAAGGCCTGCTCATGGCCAGCGAAACGCTCGACATCACCGTCGGTCGCAACCGTATCGACAGCCGCAGCGGCGAGGTGGTCGAACACCTGCCCAGCCCCTCGTCGAGCATTGATGCCAGCCTGTTCGGCGCCATGCGCGCCGGGCGTATCCGTGTGGTAAGTACCGCCGAAGGCGCGGGTGTGCGTGTGGGGGCCTCGCAGATTCTGGGCGCCGAGGGGGTCGACATCAGCTCGGCCGGGGGCCTGCATGTCAGTGGCAGTGGCGACCGCCCGACCGAGCTGCGCAGCGAGCGCGGCGTGCTGAAACTCACCGCTGCCGATGACCTGATGCTTGAAACGGTCGACGGCCAGGCCCCGCGAATCGAAGCAAGGGCGGGCAAGAAACTCACACTGGACGCCAAGACAATCGAGCACATCAAGCACGACAGTGACAGCTGGAACAAGAAGTTCTGGTTCGTCACCCGCGAAACCTACAACAGCAAAACCACCACCACCCACCAGCAGCAACAGGGCAGTCAATTGCTGGGCACTGACAGCGTGCTGTTGCAGTCCGGCGACGACATGCGCATGACCGCAGCGAAGGTGGACGCCGGTAGCGAGCTGACGGTCGACAGCGGTGCCGGCCTGGACATCCTCGCCGGCATCGACAGCAAACGCACCGAACAGCAGGTGCGTCATCGCAAGGATTTATGGCGCGGTGACAGCGATAGCGACCAGCTCAAGGAAACCGCAAAGGGCAGTACCCTGAGCGCCGGGCACATGTCGATAAAGGCAAGCGACAACCTCAACGTGCAGGGCAGCAGCCTGCACAGCCGCGGCGATCTGGCTATCCAGGCAAAACAGGCCGACATCGGCACCACCACCTTGCAGGAACACGGTACCCAACGCGATTACCGAGGCGACCTGGTATCCGGTACATTCTTTGGCGATCGAAAAGGTAACGACACCGAGGGCCAGGTCGTCGCGGGCAGCACCATAACCAGCGATGGCGAGCTCACAGTCAGAGCCGACCAGGTCGCCATCAAAGGCAGCACCGTGTTCGGTAAACAGGACGCGGTGCTCTACAGCGAGAACGGCTCGCTGGCCATCGAGGCGGACCATGGCAGCACGACCTCCACCCAGCGCACCAGTGACAGTAAGCTGTTCGGCCTGATCGGCAGCACGCACGAAAGCACGGACCGCAAACAGCAGGTACTGGTCAGCGACGTCAGCTCGACCAGCAACCTGCGCCTGGCCAGTGCCGAAGAGATGCGCATCCAGGGCGCCAAGGTTGCCGCTGGCAAGCATCTGCAAGTCGAGGCCAAAGGCGACCTGCTGATTGGGAGTGCGCAATCGGTCGATGAACGCGAAACCCGCGACCAACAACGCGGTTTCACGGCCAGCGCCAGACAGACCCAGGAAGCCGAGGATGGCAAGCCCGAGTCTCGCCAATACGCGGCTGGCGTGGCGTATGAGGTCGTGACCACCACCAGCAAGCAGCGCGCGACCAGCCAGGTTGCCAGTGAGCTCAAGGGTGCCTCGGTGGGCATGAGCAGCAGCGCGCACCTGCAGGTCAACGGCAGCAAGGTCCAGGCCACTGCCGGCGACCTCGATGTGCAGGCGCGGGAAGTGACACTGGGGGCGACCCGCAACGACCGTGACGTAGTCACCAGCACCACCGAAAGTGGTGGCGGGCTGACGGTAACCGGTGGCATCGACCGCCTGGGCAGTTTGTTCGAAGGCCATCACAACCGCGAGGTGCAAGCCGAACGCGAAAGCAAGGTGCAGCGCAGCGAGTTGCAGGCCAGCGGCGATCTGAAATTGCGCAGTGATGCACTGCTCACCGAGGCCGTGCACGTCGAGGCCGGCAACACCCTGCAGGTGACCGCCGAACGCATCGATAACCGTGCAGTGCAGGATACCCATGAACATGAACAAAGCCGTGACGACTGGTCGGGTAGCCTGGGCGCCAGTATCGAATACCGCGACCTGACCCGCCCTATCGAACGCCTGGTGCTGGGTGAGGAAGCCGCGCGCTTCCAGCAAGCCTCGCCCGAAGACGCCATGGCACCGCCCAGCGTGGGTGCCGACATGACGGTTGAACACCTCAAGCGCCTGGAAAACCAGCGCCGTGGCATTGCTCAGGTCAGCGAGTTGTCCGCAGCAAAGGTCGAGGTCAAGGCTGACACACTGGCCGACCAGGGCACAGCCTGGCGGGCCAATGCCGGCTCGCTGAAAATCGAGGCGCAGCAGCACCAGGTGAGCCCCGCCGAAAATACCCAGGAAACCACCGTTCAACGCCTGGCCTATGGTGGCGACGCGCGCCTGGACACCAGCACCGGCGAGGACTTGAATGTACGCGCCGCCGGCAAAGGAGGGTCGCTGGATAAAAAGGATATCGCCAGCACCGCCGTGCCCGGCAGCCTTTACGGGCAACAGGGTATCCAGGTACAGCTGGGCAGCGATGGCCGCTACGAAGGGGCCCGCATCGATGGCGGTGAAGGCAGCGTGATCATGCACAGTGCAGGGTCGTTGGCCCTACCCCAGGCGACCGACCAGGCCGAACAGCAGTCACGCCAGCTCGATGGCAATGCCTGGGCCAAAGTCGGCAACCGCCCGGGCAGCACCGGCGTCGATGGCCGGGGCTATCTGGACCATGGCCAGAAGCTGAGCACGCAGAGCAAGGCACAAGTGGCACAAATCGACGCCAAGGGCGAAGTTCAACTGACCAGCGCCGGCGACCTGTTGCTCGAAGGCACCCGCATTGGCAACCGCGAGGCCAAGGCCGGCGACATACGGGTGCAAAGCGGCGGCCAGTTGCAGGTCAAGGCGGCCAGCAACACCCAGCAGGCCACAGGTGCCAACCTGGGTGGCGGCATGGAGCTGGCGGCCAAGGCTGGCCAGACCCAGGGGGGAGCCATAGGCGGCCACTTCAGCCACGGCAAGCAGGACGAACATGCACGTCAGGCGGTCGATGCCCAGTTTGCCAGCAACGGCACACTGACCCTGGCCAGCAGCGCCCGCGAGGACATCGCCCTGCACCTGCAAGGCCTGCAGGCCTCGGCCGAACAGATCACCCTCGACGCCTCGAATGGCGGCATGCTGGTTGAAGCCTCTTCCAGCCAGGAGCGACGCGACAACCTCGACATCTCGGCCGGCGCCGGTTTCAACATGGCCAAGGGCGCGTTGGACACCCGCGGCCTGCATGGCCGGCTCAAGGTAGAGCTCGACAAGCGCGACAACCTCACCTGGAATACCAGTGACCTGCGCGCCGAGCGCATCGACCTGCAAAGCCGCGGCGATACCCGCATCGAGAGTGCCACCCTGGATGCAAAGCATATTGGCGGCACAATCGACGGTGACCTGCGCATCGCCAGCCTCAAGGACAACGTCAACACCCTGAGCGTGAAGGGCGATGTCAGGCTGAGCCAGGAGAAAAACCCGCAGGGCTATGTCAACGCGGCCAAATCGGTGGCAGGGCCGCTGGGAGGCAAGGTCGAGAAAACGGCCGGTTCTGCCCTGAGCAAGGCAGACCCAGGGTTCTCGCCGACCGTCAGCCTCGACGTGTCGCATGCACAGCGCGACAACGTGACGCGTCAGACCACGCTTAAAAGCAGCGACGGCATCGACCTGCAGGTCGGTGGCAACGCTCATCTGGTAGGGGCACGCTTGCAGTCGGCCAAAGGCGACGTGAGGCTCGACGCCAACTCGGTCACCCAGGAAACGCTAAGCGGCAATGACTATCGCCGAGACCTGTCGCTTGATGCGTCCAACTCACCGGTGGATCTGGGCACGGCAATCGCCGAGATAGCCAAAAGCAAAATGGCGGCGGATGGGGAAAATGCGCTGGACCTGGGTGTGTTGAGAACCAGTGGGCATAGTCGCAGCGAGCAATGGGCTTCGAGCATGCAAGGGAAGAAGCACTAAGACGCAATCGCGGCCCTGGCAATTTGGGGGCATCAGAAATCTTGTGCCCTGCTGCTGATACCCAGGCACCGCGTGTCCCCCGCTTCCACAGCGAATACCACAGCCCCCTGGGCGTGTGATTGCTCTGTGGGAGCGGGCTTGCCCGCGAAGAGGCCGTTACAGGTCAAGCCAACCTGTGCAGCCCCCGCCACCGATCCAGCCCAAGCAACACCAGCCCTATCCCCCAGAAACCCGCCAGCACCCCAAGGGCGTTGAGCATCACCTGCCCATACCCCAGACTGGCCACATCAATGAACGGATAGGCATACACGCCAATCTCGCTCCCCCGCCACAACGCATAACCAAAGTAGACCGCCGGGTACACCGCCCATACCAGCAAATGCCATAGCCGCAACCTGCCCTTGGGTACCTCGCACCACCAGTACAGGGCATACAGCACCGGCATCACGTCGTGCAGCAACTCGTCCGCCAGCCATTGCCAACCCTGTGGTTGCCACAAATGACGCAGCAGCACGCTGTAGGCCAGCGCCACCAGCACGATACTGGCGGCCACTGCAGAGCTTACCGAGGGCGACAGGAAAAAGCGTTTGCCACGGCCTTCCCGGCCGAACGCGGCATAGCTGAGCACCGTCGCCACCAGGGTATTGGTCAGCACGGTGAAATAGCCAAACACATTGATCAGGCCGCCAATCAGGCTGGCCTGTTCCTGCCAACGCGCCAGCAGTACCAGGTTCACCTGCACGGCCAGGCCGAACCAGCCAAGCACAGCCATGCCGGTCAGCCAAGGGCGACGCGACATGTCAGGCCTGACGCTGCAGCTTCACGTACAACTGCTCGACCTTTTCCCGCGCCCATGGCGTTTTGCGCAGAAAAGTCAGGCTCGACTTGATGGTCGGGTTGCTCTTGAAGCAGCGCACATCGATGCGCTCGGCCAGGCCATGCCATTGGTAATGCGCCACCAGCTCGGTGAGGATCTGCTCAAGGGTCTTGCCGTGCAGCGCGTTGTGTTGGGCCGTGCTCATGCTGTGCTCCGTAGGAAAGATGCGCACCTTACACGAGTGTAGTGGTGGGAGGGATCCGTCAAGTCGACAGAAAAATCGCTGGTCAGAGGCAAAACCTCTGTGATGGAATAGTTATGTTATGTTGTAACACTAAAAAGCATCTGCCAAGGAACGCCCCATCCCCATGCTGTACACACCGCTTCGCCTCTCCCCCCTTGCCGTCGCACTCTGGCTGGCTGCATCCCCCAGCCAGGCCGTAGAACTTGAGCCACAGGTCATCACCGCCAACCCGCTGGGCAACCGCCAACTGGCCGCCCCCAGCACCGTGCTCGAAGGCGACAACCTGCTGCAACAGCAGCACGGCAGCCTGGGTGAAACCCTGAACAAGCAGCCCGGTGTCGCCTCTACCTGGTTCGGCCCTGGCGCCAGCCGCCCGGTGATCCGCGGCCTGGATGGCGACCGCATTCGTATCCTGCGCAATGGCGTCGGTGCCCTGGATGCCTCGTCGCTGTCCTACGATCATGCCGTGCCGCTGGACCCGGTAACCGTCGAGCGCGTCGAAATCGTCCGTGGCCCGGCCGCCCTGCTTTACGGCGGCAACGCCATCGGCGGCGTGGTCAACACCTTCGACAACCGCATCCCGGACTCGCCGATCGAGGGCATCCACGGTGCCGGTGAACTGCGTTACGGCGGCGCGGACACCACCCGCAGCAGCGCCGGCAAGCTGGAGGCCGGCGACGGCGCCTTCGCCCTGCACCTGGACGCCAACAGCCGCCAGTTCAACGACCTGCGCATCCCGGGCTACGCACACAGCGCCAAGGTGCGCGATGCCGACGAGCCCGGCAGCAAACACCGCCTGGAAAACAGCGACGGTCGCCAGGACGGCGGCGCAATCGGTGGTGCCTACCACTGGGACCACGGCTACGCCGGCCTGTCGTACAGCCGCTACGACAGCAACTACGGCTCGGTGGCCGAGTCCGGCGTGCGCCTGGACATGAAACAGGATCACTACGCCTTCGCCTCCGAACTGCGCGACCTCGACGGCCCTTTCAGCTCGGTCAAGGTAGATGCCGGCTACACCGACTACGAACACAGCGAAATCGAGGAAGGCGAGGTCCATACCACCTTCAAGAACAAGGGCTACGAAGCCCGCATCGAAGCCCGTCACCAGCCGCTCGGACCGGTGGAAGGGATGATCGGTGCCCAGGTCAGCCGCAACGAATTCTCCGCCCTGGGCGAGGAAGCCTTCGTCCCGCACACCGATACCGACAGCCTGGCGCTGTTCATGCTGGAGCAGTGGCAAGCCACCGAACGCTTGAACCTGAGCCTGGGCGCGCGCATGGAACACACCCGCGTAGACCCGGACGCCAAAGGCAACGAGAACTTCGTCGACGCCGACAGCGCCAGCAGCTTCAACGCCTTCAGCCTGTCGTCGGGGGCTGTGTACCAGCTCGACCCGGTCTGGTCGCTGGCCGCCAACCTCGGCTACACCGAGCGCGCCCCTACCTTTTACGAGCTGTACGCCAATGGCGCGCACGTAGCCACCGGCGCGTTTGAAGTCGGTGACGCCAGCCTGAACAAGGAAAAGGCGATTTCCGCCGACCTGGCGCTGCGCTTCGACAACGGCACCCACAAGGGCAGTGTTGGGGTATTCTACAGCCACTTTCGCAACTACATCGGCCTGATCGGCACCGGCAACCTGCGTGAGGGCGGGCATGATCACGACCATGACGAGGATGACCACGACCACGATCATGACGACGGCTACCCGGAATATCAGTACCAAGGTGTGCGGGCGCGCTTCTACGGCATCGAGGCCCAGGACCGCTGGCAACTGGTCGAGAACCGTTACGGCAGCTTTGCGCTGGAGTTGTCCGGTGACTACACCCGGGCCAAGAACCTGGACAGCAGCGAGCCACTGCCCCGCATCGCCCCGCTGCGCCTGAACAGCGGTCTGGTCTGGGAACTGGACCGCTGGCAGGCGCGGGTAGACGTGCAGCACGCTGCGTCGCAGCACCGCAAACCCGCCAACGAAACCGGCACCGATGGCTACACCACCTTGGGGGCGAGCGTTGGCTACCGCTTCGACATTGGCCAGAGCCAGTGGCTGGCGTTTGTACGCGGCGAAAACCTCACCGACCAGACCGTGCGCTACGCCAGTTCGATCCTGCGCGATATCGCACCGGCGCCGGGGCGCAGTGTGGAAGTCGGGTTGCGTACCACCTTCTGAACCACAAGCGACGAAGATCGGTGTAGGAACGGGTTCACCCGCGAAGACGATGGTAGGTCAACCGGCGCATTCGCGGGTGAACCCGCTCCTACAACGGCCTCGATTAATGACGACTGTTGCCCGTTCAACAACAATCCTCTGCGACAATTTGTCTTTTTTTCTTACTACTTCCCCTATATCCTCCCCGCCGCAAGCTGAAACGCTTCATCGAACAACCTTGTCGCCATATCCATTGAGGGGCTCGCCCTTCGATGCGCTTGCCGTTTTTTCAATAATCAAAAGATAGCGCTATCTCATGTTCCAACTGCCCAAAACCTGTTACATCGGCCTCGCCCTCAGTGCCTTGGCAAACCCCGCCAGCGCCAGCGAAATGTTCGCCAGCGACTCCCCGTGGATGCTCGGCGACTGGGGTGGAACCCGCAGCGAACTGCTGGAAAAGGGCTACGACTTTACCCTTGGCTACACCGGCGAGATGGGCAGCAACCTGCACGGCGGCTACGACCACGACCGCACCGCGCGCTACAGCGACCAGTTCACCTTTGGCAGCCACCTGGACCTGGACAAGATCCTCGGCTGGCACGACACCGAACTCCAACTGACCGTCACCGAGCGTCACGGCGACAACATCAGCAACGACCGCATCAACGACCCGCGTGTCGGCGGCTTCACCTCCGCCCAGGAAGTCTGGGGCCGCGGCGAAACCTGGCGGCTGACGCAAATGTGGATCAAGCAGAAGTACTTCGACGGTGCGCTGGATGTGAAATTCGGCCGCTTCGGTGAAGGCGAGGACTTCAACAGCTTCCCTTGCGACTTCCAGAACCTGGCCTTCTGCGGCTCGCAGGTGGGCAACTGGGTGGGTGGCATCTGGTACAACTGGCCAGTCAGCCAGTGGGCCCTGCGCGTGCGCTACAACCTTACCCCTGAGCTGTACGCCCAGGTCGGCGTCTTCGAGCAGAACCCTTCCAACCTTGAATCTGGCAATGGTTTCAAGCTCAGCGGCAGCGGCACCCAAGGTGCGGTAATGCCGTTCGAACTGGTATGGACCCCACGTATCCAAGGCTTGAAAGGGGAATATCGTGCCGGCTACTACTACAGTAATGCCAAGGCACAAGATGTTCTCAAGGACAGCAACGGTCAGCCGGCCGCCATCAGCGGCGCCGCCTACCGCAGCAGCTCGAGCAAGCACGGCTTGTGGATTGGCGCCCAGCAGCAGGTCACCTCGCTGGCGTCCGACCAGTCACGCGGCTTGAGCGTTTTCGCCAACGCCACCGTGCATGACAAGAAGACCAATGCCATCGACAACTATGTGCAGGCAGGACTGGTATTCAAAGGGCCCTTCGATGCCCGCGCCAAGGACGACATCGGTTTCGCCCTGGCCCGCGTGCACGTCAACCCTGCCTATCGCAAGAACGCCCGCCTGGCCAACCAGGCCGCCGGCCTCTACGACTACGACAACCCAGGCTTCCTGCCCGTGCAGGACACCGAGTACAGCGCCGAGCTGTACTACGGCATCCATTTGGCCGACTGGCTCACGGTACGCCCCAACCTGCAGTACATCCGCCACCCGGGCGGGGTGTCGCAGGTGGATGGCGCCCTGATCGGCGGCCTGAAGATCCAGAGCAGTTTCTAACCCCTTTTTTGACCTGACGGAGAACCTACGATGAGCACTGAAGGTGCGAACCAAGGAAGCCGCTGGCTACCGCGCCTGATTGGCGCGCTGCTGTTGCTGATGGGCCTGGCCCTGCTGGCCGGCGGTATCAAGCTGAGCCAGCTGGGCGGATCGCTGTACTACCTGATCGCCGGTATCGGCTTTGCCCTTTCGGGCATCCTGCTGCTGGCCCAACGCCAGATCGCCCTGGGCCTGTATGGCCTGGTGCTGCTGGGCAGCACCGTTTGGGCCCTGCTCGAAGTGGGCCTGGACTGGTGGCAATTGGTGCCCCGTCTGGCCATCTGGTTCGCCATCGGCGTGGTGCTGCTGCTTCCGTGGGCACGTCGCCCGCTGATCGGCCCGGCCAGCAAAGCCAATACTGCACTGCTCGGCCTGGCAGTGGTCGCTTCGGGCGCTTGCGCGCTGGGCAGCCAGTTCACCCATCCCGGTGAAGTGTTCGGCGAACTGGGCCGCGACAGCAGCGAAATGGCCAGTGCCGCACCGGCCATGCCCGACGGCGAATGGCAGGCTTACGGCCGTACCGAGCATGGCGACCGCTACTCGCCGCTGCACCAGATCACCCCGCAGAACGCCTACCGCCTGGAAGAGGCCTGGCGCATTCGCACCGGTGATCTGCCAACCGAAAACGACCCGGTGGAGCTGACCAACCAGAACACCCCGCTGAAGGTCAACGGCATGCTCTACGCCTGCACCGCGCACAGCCGCCTGCTGGCGCTGGACCCGGACACTGGCGCGGAAATCTGGCGCTACGACCCGCAGGTCAAGAGCCCGACCGGCACCTTCAAAGGCTTTGCCCACATGACGTGCCGCGGCGTCTCGTACTATGACGAAAACCGCTACGTCAGCCGCGACGGCAGCCCGGCGCCGAAAATTACCGACGCAGGCCAGGCGGTGGCCCAAGCCTGCCCGCGTCGTCTCTACCTGCCGACTGCAGATGCCCGCCTGATCGCCATCAACGCCGACAACGGCAAGGTCTGCGAAGGTTTCGCCAACCAGGGCGTGATCGACCTCACCACCGGCATTGGCCCGTTCACCGCCGGCGGCTATTACTCCACCTCGCCTGCTGCCATTACCCGTGACCTGGTGATCATCGGTGGCCACGTCACCGACAACGAGTCGACCAATGAGCCGTCCGGGGTGATCCGCGCCTACGACGTGCACGACGGCCACCTGGTGTGGAACTGGGACAGCAACAACCCGGACGACACCAAGCCATTGGCTGCCGGCAAAATGTATAGCCGCAACTCGGCCAACATGTGGTCAATCGCCAGCGTCGACGAAGACCTTGGCATGATCTACCTGCCGCTGGGCAACCAGACCCCGGACCAGTGGGGCGCCGACCGCACCCCAGGCGCCGAGAAGTACAGTGCCGGCGTGGTCGCCCTTGACCTGGCCACCGGCAAGGCACGCTGGAACTATCAGTTCACCCATCACGACCTGTGGGACATGGACGTCGGCAGCCAGCCGACCCTGGTACACCTGAAAACCGACGATGGCGTGAAACCGGCGATCATCGTACCGACCAAGCAAGGCAGCCTGTACGTGCTCGACCGCCGCGACGGTACGCCAATCGTGCCGATCCGCGAGATCCCCACCCCACAAGGCGCAGTGGAAGGCGACCACACCTCGCCAACCCAGGCTCGTTCCGACCTCAACCTGCTCGGCCCAGAGCTGACCGAACAGGCCATGTGGGGCGCCACGCCTTTCGACCAGATGCTGTGCCGCATCCAGTTCCGCGAGCTGCGCTACGAAGGCCAGTACACCCCACCATCCGAACAAGGTTCGTTGGTCTACCCCGGCAACGTAGGTGTATTCAACTGGGGCAGCGTGTCGGTCGACCCGGTGCGCCAGTTGCTGTTCACTTCGCCCAACTACATGGCATTCGTGTCGAAGATGGTCCCGCGTGAGCAGGTTGCCGAAGGCAGCAAGCGCGAAAGCGAGACCAGCGGCGTGCAGCCGAACACCGGTGCACCGTATGCAGTGACCATGCACCCGTTCATGTCGCCGCTCGGCGTACCGTGCCAGGCACCCGCCTGGGGCTACGTCGCCGCCATCGACCTGTTCACCAACAAGGTGGTGTGGAAACACAAGAACGGCACCACCCGGGACAGCACTCCGGTGCCGATCGGCCTGCCGGTTGGCGTGCCAAGCATGGGTGGCTCGATCGTCACCGCCGGTGGCGTCGGTTTCCTCAGCGGCACGCTCGACCAGTACCTGCGCGCCTATGACGTGAACAACGGCAAGGAATTGTGGAAGGCACGCCTGCCAGCGGGTGGCCAGGCTACGCCGATGAGCTACACCGGCAAGGACGGCAAGCAGTACGTGCTGGTGACTGCCGGCGGCCATGGCTCGCTGGGCACCAAGATGGGCGATTACATCATCGCTTACAAATTAGCTGAGTAAGCGACACCGCTCCCGCAGGCTCAACCCTGTGGGAGCAACTGTCTTGCTCAATTTCTGAAAGCTGGCGCCATCCGTGTGGGAGCGGCCTTGCGTCGCGAAAGGGCTGCACAGCAGCCCCGGGGTTTCAGCGTCGATGCAAATAATGCCGGGGCCGCTTCGCGGCCCTTTCGCGACACAAGGCCGCTCCCACAGGCCGGTGTTCAGCCTCAGCCCAGCGCAGTGTCGAGAAACATCATCACCGCAAACCCGCCCATCAACCCTGGGTAATGGAGCTGGGTGCAGCGCTGGGCATCAACGTCGAGCCGGCGCTGGAAGCCCTGAAAGTCGCCGTACACATCTAAAGCCTGGCGCAGTCCTTGTGGAGCCTTGTGTCGCGATTGGCTCGCGCAGCGGCCCCAACGCTCTAGAATGCTGGATGGATGCTGGGGCTGCTGCGCAGCCCAATCGCGACACAAGGCCACTCCCATACCATTGAAACCCATCCCCTCCCGCCCCATCTAAGCACCATAGTCATTCACGCAGGTGCCCCATGAGCGACCAGCAGGATTTCCCGGAACACCCGGACGAACACAGCGAAGTCGAACACACCCTCCAGGCCGAAACCGGCCACGCCCTCGCCCTGCCCGGCCAGCAGCTGCCGGACAAGGTCTACGTCATCCCGATCCACAACCGCCCGTTCTTCCCGGCCCAGGTACTGCCGGTCATCGTCAATGAAGAACCCTGGGCCGAAACGCTCGACCTGGTGGCCAAGTCACCGGACCACTGCCTGGCGCTGTTCTTCATGGACACCCCGCCAGAAGACCACCGCCACTTCGACACCTCGGCACTGCCGCAGTACGGCACGCTGGTCAAGGTGCACCATGCCAGCCGCGAAAACGGCAAATTGCAGTTTGTCGCCCAGGGCCTGTCCCGGGTGCGTATCCGCAACTGGCTCAAGCACCACCGCCCGCCCTACCTGGTCGAAGTCGAATACCCGCGCCAGCCCGCCGAGCCGACCGACGAGGTCAAAGCCTACGGTATGGCACTGATCAACGCGATCAAGGAGCTGCTGCCGCTCAACCCGCTGTACAGCGAAGAGCTGAAGAACTACCTCAACCGCTTCAGCCCCAACGACCCCTCGCCGCTCACCGACTTCGCCGCCGCGCTCACCTCGGCCACCGGCAACCAGTTGCAGGAAGTGCTCGACTGCGTGCCCATGCTCAAACGCATGGAAAAGGTACTGCCAATGCTGCGCAAAGAGGTGGAAGTCGCACGCTTGCAGAACGAGATTTCGGCCGAGGTCAACCGGCAGATCGGCGAGCACCAGCGCGAGTTCTTCCTCAAGGAACAACTCAAGGTCATCCAGCAGGAGCTGGGGCTGACCAAGGACGACCGCAGCGCCGACCTCGAACAGTTCGAACAGCGCCTGGAAGGCAAGACCCTGCCGCCCCAGGCACGCAAGCGCATCGATGAAGAGATGGGCAAACTGGCCATCCTGGAAACCGGCTCGCCCGAATACGCCGTCACCCGCAACTATCTGGAATGGGCCACCGCCCTGCCGTGGGGCGTGTACGGCAAAGACAAGCTCGACCTCAAACATGCGCGCAAAGTTCTCGACCAGTACCACGCTGGCCTCGACGACATCAAGGAGCGCATCCTCGAGTTCCTCGCCGTGGGCGCCTGGAAAGGCGAGATCAGCGGCTCGATCGTGCTGTTGGTGGGCCCGCCCGGTGTGGGCAAGACCAGCATCGGCAAGTCCATCGCCGAATCGCTCGGCCGGCCATTCTACCGTTTCAGCGTCGGCGGCATGCGTGACGAAGCCGAGATCAAGGGCCACCGCCGCACCTACATCGGTGCCCAGCCAGGCAAGCTGGTGCAGGCCCTGAAAGACGTCGAAGTGATGAACCCGGTGATCATGCTCGACGAAATCGACAAGATGGGCCAGAGCTATCAGGGTGACCCGGCATCAGCGTTGCTGGAAACCCTCGACCCCGAGCAGAACGTCGACTTCCTCGACCACTACCTCGACCTGCGCTTGGACTTGTCCAAGGTGCTGTTCGTGTGCACGGCCAACACCCTCGATTCGATACCCGGGCCGTTGCTCGACCGCATGGAAGTGATCCGCCTGTCCGGCTATATCACCGAAGAAAAAATGACCATCGCCAAGCGCCACCTGTGGCCCAAGCAGCTGGAAAAGGCCGGCGTTTCCAAGACCAGCCTCAGCATCAGCGACAGCGCCCTGCGCCTGGTGATCGACGGTTATGCCCGCGAGGCCGGTGTGCGCCAGCTGGAGAAGCAACTGGGCAAACTGGTGCGCAAGGCCGTGGTCAAGCTGCTGGAAAACCCCGACGCCAAACTTAAGATCGGCACCAAAGACCTGGAGACCGCACTCGGCATACCGGTGTTCCGCAGCGAGCAGGTACTGGCTGGCAAAGGCGTGATCACCGGCCTGGCCTGGACCAGCATGGGCGGTGCCACGCTGCCGATCGAGGCGACCCGCATCCACACCCACAACCGCGGCTTCAAGCTGACCGGCAAGCTGGGTGACGTGATGAAGGAGTCTGCCGAAATTGCCTACAGCTACATCAGCTCCAACCTCAAGCAATTTGGCGGGGATCCAGGTTTCTTCAACGAAGCGTTCATCCACCTGCACGTACCCGAAGGCGCCACCCCCAAGGACGGCCCCAGTGCCGGCATCACAATGGCCAGCGCGTTGCTTTCACTGGCCCGCGACCAGCCAGCCAAAAAGGGTGTCGCCATGACGGGCGAGCTGACCCTCACCGGTCAGGTACTGCCGATTGGCGGCGTGCGCGAGAAGGTGATTGCGGCGCGGCGGCAGAAGATTTTCGAACTGATCCTGCCGGAGCCCAACCGCGGCGACTTCGAAGAACTGCCGGACTACCTGCGCGAAGGCCTGACAGTGCATTTCGCCAAGCGCTTTGCCGACGTGGCGAAAGTGCTGTTCTAGCCTGTACCGGCCTCTTCGCGGGCAAGCCCGCGCCTGCACGGGTACGCTATCCCTGCAGGCGCGGGCTTACTCGCGAAAGGGCCGGCACAGGCAACACAAATGTCCTCGATCATCGGTTATCCTCAGGCCATCGCCAGCCTTCGGAGCCACCATGACCTCTCCTCGTCTGCTCGTTCCCCTGAGCTTCGCCCTGCTTTCTGCCTGCGCTCAACAACCCTCGCAGCCTGTTGACCTGGACGCCGAAAGCGAATGCCCAAAGCGCCTGCAGGTCGGTCAGGTCCTCACGCTTACCCTGCCCAGCAACCCCACCACCGGCTACCGCTGGCTGTTACAGAACCCGGCGCCCAACGTATTGCAAAGCCTTGGTCCCGAGGTTTACAGCGCGCCTGAAGACACCGGTATCGTCGGCAGCTCGGGCATGTCGACCTGGCGCTTCCAGGCCCGCGCTGCCGGCGAAGGGAACCTGGTATTGGTCTACCAGCAACCCTGGGCCCCGGAAGTGCGCCCGGTGCAGACCTTCGATTGCGCCATTCGGGTCAATTGAACGCACAGCGCTGGTCAGCCAACCATGCATCCCGGCTGCGGTTTGGCTAGAATGCGCCCCCTGCCTATCACCAGCCGCCTGGATTCGCCGTGAGCAAACAACCCGACCGCCTTTTCTCCCAACCCCTGGAGCAGGTGCCCGACTTCGTCTTCAACGAAGACGTCGTACGTGTGTTCCCGGACATGATCAAGCGCTCGGTGCCCGGTTACCCAACCATTGTCGAGAACCTCGGGGTTCTGGCCGCCCGGTTCGCCCAGCCAGGCACCGCACTGTACGATCTGGGCGCATCGCTGGGCGCCGTTACCCAGTCGCTGCGTCGCCATGTGCGCAGCGACGGCTGCAGGGTAATCGCGGTGGATAACTCCGCTGCCATGGTCGAGCGCTGCCGGCAGTACCTCACTGCACAAGATTCGATGTTCCAGGAGTTGCTGCCGGTGCACGTGCTGGAGGCCGATATCCTTGCCCTGCCCTTCGAGCCGGCCTCGGTAGTGGCGATGAACTTCACCCTGCAGTTCATTGCCCCTGACCAGCGCCTTGAACTGCTCGGGCGAATCCGCCAGGCGCTGCTGCCCGGCGGCGCGCTGATTCTGTCGGAGAAGCTGCGCTTCGCCGATGAGCAAGCGCAGGACCTGCTCAATGAACTGCACCTGGATTTCAAACGGGCCAATGGCTACAGCGAACTGGAGATCGCCCAGAAGCGCAGTGCCATCGAAAACGTGATGAAGCCCGATACACTCGAAACCCACCAGGAACGCCTGCGCGCAGCCGGCTTCTCGAAAGTGGTGCCTTGGTTCCAATGCCTTAACTTCGCCTCGTTGATAGCCCTGCCATGATCGATCTGTCTCCCCTCGTCCGCCGCCTGGCGGGCACGCCCCTGGCTTCCTGGTCGCAAGGCCTGCAAGCGCAACTCGACGCCAAGCTGGAAAAGGGTCACGGTGACCTCGACCGCTGGCGCGGGGCGCTGGAAGCCCTGCCCGCCCTGCAACCCAGTGAAGTCGACCTGGTCAACGGGTTGCGTCTGGATTGCGACTGCGACGACGCCACCCGCGCGCAGATGCGCCAGGCACTGATGGGCCTGTCGCCCTGGCGCAAGGGGCCATTCGACCTGTTTGGCGTGCACGTTGACACCGAATGGCGTTCGGACTGGAAGTGGTCGCGGGTCGGCCCGCACCTGGACCTCAAAGGCAAACGCGTACTCGACGTGGGCTGCGGCAATGGCTACTACCAATGGCGCATGCTCGGCGCCGGCGCCGACATGGTGGTTGGGGTCGACCCCAACTGGCTGTTCTTCTGCCAGTTCCAGGCCGTGCAGCAATACCTGCCGGAGTTACCGGCCTGGCACCTGCCGTTCGCCCTGGAAGACCTGCCCGCCAACCTTGAAGGTTTCGATACCGTGTTTTCCATGGGCGTGTTCTATCACCGCCGCTCGCCCATCGAGCACCTGCTGGCGCTCAAGGACTGCCTGGTCAAAGGTGGCGAGCTGGTGCTGGAAACGCTGGTTATCGAGGGCGACGAAAACCAGGTGCTGGTGCCTGAGGACCGCTATGCACAGATGCGCAACGTCTGGTACCTGCCGTCGGTACCGGCGTTGGCCCGCTGGTTGCGTCGTGCCGGCTTCAGCGATGTGCGCTGCGTCGACGTGAGCGTGACCAGCGTCGAGGAGCAGCGCAGCACCGATTGGATGCGCTACCAGTCGCTGAGCGACTTCCTCGACCCGAACGACCACAGCAAGACCGTCGAAGGCCTGCCTGCCCCACGCCGCGCCACCCTGCTGGCGCGCAAATAAAAAAGGCGCCCGCAGGGGCGCCTGAATACACCTGCGGCGAGGAGCCGTCGCGGCGCAGGTGTCGTTACCTCAATCCTTGGCCACCTCACGCGCCTTCTCTTGCGCCTTGCGCTCGCGCTCGGCAACAGCCTGTTGCTTGTCGCCATGCAGTCGCTGCTGGTCTTCGCGGAAGGCTTGCCAGAACTGCTTCGAGCGCTCCGCACCGCCCTCGGCATAAACACTGGCGCTGCCCAGGGCAAGGGTGGCCAACAGCAGGTATTTGGTCAGGTTCATCGTGTTTGCCTCGTAATAACCGATCAGACACGGCCATCCTAGCGAGGGCTGGCTAACGGCAAGGTGAGGCGGGGATTACAGTCCTGCAATGTGGCCTTGTGTGGACTGTTCGGGCCTCTTCGCGGGTAAACCCGTTCCTACAGGCGCGGGTTTACCCGCGAAGAGGCCCGAACAGACAGCCAGATAACAACAGAATTACAAATCCGTTATCTGCACCGCAGGCCTTTTTTCATGCCGTAACATTGGAGCGCTTGACCCTGATGTCACTACAGGGTCAAGAATCGCCCCCTTTCAATACACCGAGCCCCCCATGCGCCTACTGATCATCGAGGACGAGCTGCGTACCGCCGACTACCTGCAACAGGGCCTTCGCGAGAACGGTTACGTGGTCGACTGCGCCCACACAGGCACCGACGGCCTGCACCTGGCACGCCAACAGGCCTATGACCTGGTCATCCTCGACGTCAACCTGCCCGAAATCGATGGCTGGACCGTGCTGCAGCGGCTACGTGCCGAATCGGCCACGCGCATCATGATGCTGACCGCCCACGGTCGCTTGGCCGACCGGGTAAAAGGCCTGGACCTGGGCGCGGATGACTACCTGCTCAAGCCCTTTGAGTTCCCTGAGCTACTGGCGCGCATCCGCAGCCTGCTACGCCGCAACGACCAGCAACTGCAGCCCAGCACCCTGCGCGTCGCTGACCTGGAACTGGACCCCGGCCGCCACCGCGCCTACCGCGCCGGGCAGCGCATCGACCTGACCGCCAAGGAGTTCGCCCTGCTGCACCTGCTAATGCGCCAGACTGGCGAAGTGTTGTCGCGCACGCAAATCATCTCGCTGGTGTGGGACATGAACTTCGACTGCGACACCAATGTGGTCGAGGTCTCGATCCGGCGCCTGCGGGCGAAGATCGACGACCCGTTCGACAACAAGCTGATCCATACCCTGCGTGGTGTGGGCTACGTACTTGAGGCTCGCCTTTGAAAAATGCCAGCCTGTCGTTACGCCTGGGCCTGAGCGTGACATTGATGGGCGCCGCACTGGTGCTGCTGCTGGCCTGCCTGGCCGTGTTTGCCCTGGATCACGAACTGGACAGCCGCGCGCGCAAGGATTTGGCGCGCAAGATGCTTCAGGTCGAGCACAACCTGCGTGTCGACCTGCGCAGCGAGGACCTGGGCAGCCGCGCCCATCCACTGCTGGACCTGGTGATGGGGCATGACAACCTAAGCCTCAGTGTGCGGGCTCTCGACGGCCGTCACCCCCACCTGCTCAGCCTCGGCCCGGCCCTGGAATCGCGGGTCGGTGAACTGCACACCGATGCGCGTCTGGCCTTTCACGCCTGGCGTGACAGCGGCGGTAACCAGATCCTCACCGTTACCCGGCTGATGCGCCTGCGCGACAACACCCCCGTCAAGGTGATGATGTCGCTCAACCGCGCCGACGACAACGCCCTGCTGCAAGCCTACCTGCACTCGACGTTGCTCGCCTTGCCACTGCTACTGGTTTTGATTGGTGCGGGGGCATGGTGGCTGATGCAGCGCGGCCTGAAACCATTGCGGCACTTCCGGCGCATTGCCGGGCAGGTGTCGGCCCAGGACCTGCAGCATCGCCTGCCCGCTACCGCCCTGCCGCAGGAACTGGCAGACCTGGCCGGCAGTATCAACGTGATGCTCGATCGACTCGACCAAGGTGTCAGGCAGCTGTCGCAGTTCTCTGACGACCTGGCCCATGAACTGCGCACACCGTTGAGCAACCTCATGGGCAAGGCGCAGGTGACACTGGCCCGTGAGCGGGACAACGCCAACTATCGGGAAGTGCTTGAAGACAGCATCGAAGAGCTGACCCGGCTCAACCGCATCATCAACGACATGCTGTTTCTTGCCCAGGTCAGCCAGCCGCATACGCAGGTTGCGTTGAAACCCTTGGCGCTGTCCGACGAGGCAGCGCGGGTTGTCGAGCTGTTTGCCTACAGTGCCGAGCTGAAAGAAATTGAGCTACGTGTTCAGGGCTGGGGGACAGCGCTGGGAGACCGGCTGATGTTTCAGCGGGCACTGTCGAACCTGTTGAGCAACGCCATACGGCACAGTCCCGAGGGTAAACCCGTGGCTCTGCGCATCGAACGCTCGGGCAGCGAAGTCAGGCTATCCGTAGAGAACCAGGGGCCGGGTGTGCCTGCAGAGCACCAGTCGCGCTTGTTCGAGCGGTTTTACCGGGTAGGTTCGGGGCGTTCGCGGCTGGAGGGCGGGACCGGGTTGGGGTTGGCGATCGTGAAGTCGATCATGCAGTTGCATGGCGGGCGGGTCGAGGTCAGCAGCAGCCCCCTGGGGCCTACCCGGTTTACCCTGGTGTTTCCTGCCGAGTGATCGGCCGCCTGTACCGGCCTCTTCGCGGGCTTGCCCGCTCCCACAGGGGCTGCACAGCCTCAAGGCCTGCGGGGGTACCTGTGGGAGCGGGCAAGCCCGCGAAGAGGCCGGTACAGGCGGCCAACAATCAGCGCGAAGCCGCCACGATCAGCGCCTTCATCTCGGCCACAGCAGCCTTGAAGCCGACAAACAAGGCATGCGCCACCAGCGCATGGCCAATGTTCAGCTCATTGATACCCTTGATCGCCGCCACCGCCTCGACGTTGTGGTAGTGCAGCCCGTGACCCGCATTGACGATCAGCCCATGCCCCACGCCAAACGCCACACCCTCGACGATCCGCTGGAGCTCTTCAGCCACTTCGGTGGGGGTTTCGGCATCGGCATAACGGCCGGTGTGAAGCTCGATGGCCGGTGCGCCAACCCGACGCGAGGCCTCGATCTGCCGTTCGTCGGCGTCGATGAACAGCGACACCTCGGCACCGGTACGCGCCAGCCGTTCGACTGCAGCCTTGATCCGCGCTTCCTGCCCTGCCACATCCAGGCCACCTTCAGTGGTCAGTTCCTGACGGGTTTCGGGTACCAGGCAGATGTGCGCCGGGCGAATCTTCTCGGCAAAGGCCATCATCTCTTCGGTGACGCCCATCTCGAAGTTCATGCGGGTCTGCAGCACATCCTTGAGCAGCACAACGTCACGCTCCTGGATGTGCCGGCGATCTTCACGCAGGTGCACGGTGATGCCATCGGCGCCTGCTTCCTCGGCGTCCAGGGCAGCCTTGACCGGGTCAGGGTAGCGCGTGCCACGGGCCTGGCGCAGGGTCGCCACGTGGTCGATGTTTACGCCAAGAAGCATGCGGTTGCTGTGAGTCACGAAAGGCTCTCCTGAAGATTGAGCCCAACAGCATACGTCCTGATCAGCGCTTGCGAAACAGTTCCCGGCTGACCAGCGGTTTTGCCCCCAGGTGAACTGCCAGTGCCTGGCGCATCAGCCGCTTTGCAGCGAGCAAGGCGCCGGGTGCGTCCCAGTCGGCTTCAGCCAGGGCCAGCAACTCGATCCCACGAAACAGGCCGGGCTGCAACAGCTCGACCCGCTCCAGGCCGGCATCCACGCGCAGGCGATACAGGCCGTCGGCGGCGATCGGCTGGTCGTTGACGTCTTGGCTCAATGAAAACGCATACCCGAGCTCATCAAGCAGCCGCCATTCGAACGAACGCAGCAGAGGTTCCAGCGGGCGGCCTTCAGCCAGGGCCTGCAAGGTCAGGGTGTAGTGCTCGAAAATGGCCGGAAACGGTGCTTCGGCGGGCAACAGCCGCATCAGCAACTCATTCAGGTACAACCCGCTGAACAGCGCATCGCCATGCAGCCAGGCGGCGATGCCGTTGCTGTCCATGCGGCCGACATTCTTCAGCTCGCCGCGCCCCCGCAGCTCTAGCTCCAGGAGGACGAACGGCCGCACCAGGCTACCGCCCTTACCCCGCGCGCGACGCAGCACGGCGCGCATGCGGCCCTGCGGGGTGAAAAAGTCCACCAGCGCGCTGGTTTCCTTATAGGCACGGCTGTGCAGCACATAAGCTGGCTGGCCGACAGGTTGTTCCATTAAAAATCACTCGCGCCGAGGGTTGCACTGGCCCTTGTGGGAGCGGCCTTGTGTCGCGAAAAGGGCCGCAAAGCGGCCCCAGATTTTTAGCTTCGCAGCATAAATCGCCGGGGCTGCTGCGCAGCCCTATCGCGACAAAAGGCCGCTCCTACAGGGACCAGCGCGCGGCTTACAGGTCGCCGTAGCCCAGCGAACGCAGGGCGCGCTCGTCGTCGGACCAGCCGCCCTTTACCTTGACCCACAGGTTGAGCATGACCTTGGAATCGAACAGCACTTCCATGTCCTTGCGCGCCTCGGAACCGATGCGCTTGATGCGCTCACCCTTGTCACCAATGATGATTTTTTTCTGGCCATCGCGTTCAACCAGGATCAACGCGTGGATGTGCAGCACATGGCCCTGCTGCTTGAACTCTTCGATCTCCACGGTGATCTGGTACGGCAACTCCGCACCCAACTGGCGCATGATCTTCTCGCGCACCAGTTCGGCGGCCAGGAAGCGGCTGCTACGGTCGGTGATCTGGTCTTCGGGGAAGAAATGATCGTTCTCGGGCAGGTGCTTGGCGATCTGTGCTTCCAGCGCCTCGAGATTGTGCCCCTGCTGTGCGGAAATCGGCATCACCTCGGCGTTCGGCAGCTGCTCTTGCAGCCACTGCAGGTGCGGGATCAGCTCGGCTTTCTCTTCCATACGGTCGGTCTTGTTGACCGCGATGATCAGCGGGCCGGTCACATATTGCACGCGCTCCAGCACCAGTTGGTCCTCGTCGGTCCACTTGGTACGGTCGACCACGAAGATCACCACGTCGACGTCCTTGAGGGCCGCCGAGGCATTGCGGTTCATGTAACGGTTCAGGGCCTTGTCGTTGGCCTTGTGCATACCGGGGGTATCGACGTAGATGGCCTGCACATCACCTTCGGTCTTGATGCCGAGCATGTTGTGGCGGGTGGTCTGCGGCTTTCGCGAAGTAATCGCCAGCTTCTGGCCCAGGATGTGGTTGAGCAGGGTCGACTTGCCGACGTTGGGACGGCCAACAATGGCTACGTAGCCGCAGCGGGTCGGGTTGCTATCAGTCATTGCCATTCTCCACGCCCAGGGCGATCAGTGCAGACGCGGCGGCGACTTGCTCGGCAATACGCCGGCTAACGCCTTGACCACGGCTCTTGTTGTTCAGCAGTACCACTTCGCATTCGACGAAGAAGGTCCGGCAGTGTGGTTCACCCTGGATATCCACGACTTCGTAACGCGGCAGCTCACAGCTGCGCGACTGCAGGAACTCTTGCAGGCGGGTTTTCGGATCTTTATTGGTGTCGACCAGTGTCAGGCCTTCAAACTCATCGGCCAGCCAGGCCAGGATGCGCTCCCGGGCGGTGTCCATGTCAGCGTCCAGGTAGATGGCACCAATCAGTGCCTCCAGGGCGTCGGCCAGGATCGACTCGCGACGAAAGCCGCCGCTCTTGAGTTCTCCGGAACCCAGGCGCAGGTAATCGCCCAGATCAAAACCACGGGCCAGACGGGCCAGGGTCTCGCCCTTGACCAACCGCGCACGCAGCCGCGACAACTGGCCTTCGCGGGCCTGCGGAAAACGCTCGAACAGCGCTTCGCCAGCAACGAAGTTGAGAATGGCGTCACCGAGGAACTCCAGGCGCTCATTGTTGCGCCCGGCGTAACTGCGATGGGTCAGTGCCAGGAGCATCTGGTCCTGGTTCTTGAAGGTGTAACCGAGCTTTCGCTCCAGACCGGCAAGGGAAGCACTCATGCGGCCACCCGATCGTTGTTCAACGCGTTGTTCAAATCAACATCCTGAAAGACTGTTTGGCTGTGGTCCGCCGATTGATGTGTGGCGAATCTCCCGATCCCTGAGAACACAGCCTATGTCAGAAATGCATTCGGCGCTGTCTGCTGGACAGCGCCGATGGGTATCAATGGATCAGGCCAACCCGCGACAGGTTGGGCAAGTGGCTGAGTTTGGGCTCTGGCCAGCTCATCCACACCGCGAAGGCCTTGCCGACAATGTTCCGGTCCGGAACCATGCCGTGCAGTTCCTTGGGAATGTTCGGGTCATCCCAGAAACGGCTATCGTTGGAGTTGTCGCGGTTGTCGCCCATCATGAAGTAATGGCCTGCAGGCACGGTCCACTGCTGGTCCGGCGGCATGCGATAACGGCTCATTTCCTTGCGGATCAGGTGTTCGGCCGCGCCGAGCTTTTCCTTGTACAGCTGAGCACTGCCCAGGGTACCCGGCTCGCTGCCCACCAGTTGTTCGGCAACGGGCTGGCCGTTGACGAACAGCCGCTTGTCGTTGGTGTAGCGGACTACGTCGCCCGGCAGGCCAACCACACGCTTGATGTAGTTGACATTCGGGTCGCTCGGGTAGCGGAACACCATCACATCCCCGCGTTGCGGGTCACCGACCTCGATGACCTTCTTGTCGATCACCGGCAGGCGAATGCCGTACGAGAATTTGTTCACCAGGATGAAGTCGCCCACTTCCAGGGTCGGTTTCATCGATCCCGAAGGGATCTGGAACGGCTCGACCAGGAACGAACGCAGCACCAGCACGATGAACAGCACCGGGAAGAACGACTTGCCGTACTCGACCAGCAACGGCTCCTTGTTCAGCCGTTCGACCACCGCCATCTCAGGCTGGCTGACGCTGCCCTGATAGTTGGCGATTGCCGCACGCCGGCGCGGGGCCAGGAACAGCAGGTCGATCAAGCCCAGCAGACCGCAGATGAAGACGGCGATGACTAGCAACAGCGGGAAATTTAGCGACATAGGACCTAGCTATCCAACCTGAGCACGGCGAGGAAGGCTTCTTGTGGAATTTCCACATTGCCCACCTGTTTCATGCGTTTCTTACCGGCCTTCTGCTTCTCCAGCAGCTTCTTCTTACGGCTGACGTCACCGCCGTAGCACTTGGCCAGTACGTTCTTTCTGAGCGCCTTGACGGTTGTCCGCGCAATGATCTGGCCGCCAATGGCTGCCTGGATCGCTACGTCGAACATCTGCCGAGGGATCAGTTCCTTCATCTTCTCGGTCAACGCACGGCCTTTGTAGGCCGCGTTGTCGCGGTGCACGATCAATGCCAGGGCATCGACCTTGTCGCCATTGATCAGTACGTCCAGCTTGACCAGGTTGGCCGACTGGTAGCGATCGAAATGATAATCCAGCGAAGCATAGCCGCGGCTGGTGGATTTGAGGCGGTCGAAGAAATCGAGCACCACTTCGTTCATCGGCATGTCGTAACGCACCTGCACCTGGCTGCCGAGGAACTGCATGTCGCGCTGTACGCCACGCTTCTCGATGCACAGGGTGATGACGTTGCCCAGGTGCTCCTGCGGAACCAGGATGGTCGCGGTGACGATCGGCTCGCGGAAGTCGGCTACAGCCGAGACGTCCGGCAGCTTGGACGGGTTGTCGACGACGATGGTTTCGCCGGTTTTCAACTCCAGCTCATAGATCACGCTGGGTGCGGTGGTGATCAGGTCCAGGTCGTATTCGCGCTCCAGGCGCTCCTGGATGATCTCCATGTGCAACATGCCCAGGAAACCGCAACGGAAGCCAAAGCCCAGCGCGTCGGAGCTTTCCGGCATGTACTGCAGCGAGGAGTCGTTCAGGGTCAGCTTCTGCAGAGCGTCGCGGAAATCCTCGAAGTCGTCGGAGCTGACCGGGAACAGGCCAGCGTAGACCTGCGGCTGAATCTTCTTGAAGCCTGGCAACACCTCGACCTCAGGGGTCGAGGACAGGGTCAGGGTGTCGCCAACCGGGGCACCGTGGATGTCCTTGATGCTGGCGATGATGAAGCCTACTTCGCCGGCTTTCAGATCAGCGGTCTGGGTGTGCTTCGGGGTGAAGACACCGACGCTGTCGACCAGGTGCACCTTGCCGGTGGACTTGACCAGGATCTTGTCGCCTTTCTTGACGCGGCCCTGGCGCACACGCACCAGCGAGACCACACCCAGGTAATTGTCGAACCAGGAGTCGATGATCAGCGCTTGCAGCGGTGCATCGATCTCACCTTCTGGCGCGGGGATGGTGTGCACCAGGCGCTCGAGCACCTCGTCAACGCCCATACCGCTCTTGGCGCTGCAGGCCACGGCGTCGGTGGCATCAATACCGATGATCTTCTCGATCTCGTCCTTGACGCGGTCCGGGTCGGCCTGGGGCAGGTCCATCTTGTTCAGGACCGGCATGACCTCCAGGCCCTGCTCGATGGCGGTGTAGCAGTTGGCGACGGACTGGGCTTCCACGCCCTGACCGGCGTCAACCACCAGCAGTGCCCCTTCACAGGCCGCCAGCGAACGCGAAACTTCGTAGGTGAAGTCGACGTGGCCGGGGGTATCGATGAAGTTCAGCTGGTAGGTCTTGCCGTCCTGCGCCTTGTAGTGAAGGGTGACGCTGTGGGCCTTGATGGTGATACCGCGCTCACGCTCCAGGTCCATGGAATCGAGCACCTGGGCTTCCATCTCGCGCGCCGACAGGCCACCGCACATCTGGATGAAACGGTCAGCCAGCGTCGACTTGCCATGGTCGATGTGGGCGATGATGGAGAAATTGCGGATATGACTCAAATCACTCACGGGTCAACACTCGAAAAGGCTGCGAGCCGGACGCCCGCCGAAAAATAGCCGGGAATTGTACCTTAAGCTGCTGGGTTATGGGAGATTCCTCTGTCCGACTGTACACAGCAATCATTCCGGCAATTGTGAAGATTCATGAAAAAGGGCAGCCGAAGCTGCCCTTTCGCCTTGCGAAACCGCTTATTCAGCAAGCTTGAAGGTGATGAAGCTGGCGCGGCCCTGACGCAGCACGCGCATCGACACAGATCGGTTCTTCGGCAGTTCCTTGGCGATTTCGGTGAATTCCTTCGCCGAACCGATAGCCTGGTTGTTCAGATGGCTGATGACATCACCCGGGCGCAAGCCGATCATGGCTGCCGGGCCATCCTGCACTTCCTTGATGACCACGCCACCTTTGAGCTCCAGGGACTTTTTCTGCTCGGCGGTCAGGTCGGCGACCGATACACCCAGGCGGTTGCTGCTGCGCTCGGCGCCACCTTCGGTGCCAGCGCCAATCTCAACGTCGTCATCCGGTAGTGCGCCGACGCTGATGTCCAGGTTCTGGCGCTTGCCGTTGCGGATGATTTCCAGCCTGGCCTTCTCGCCATCCTTGAGGCTGCCAACCAGGTGCGGCAGATCGGCCGACATGACGATTGGCTGGCCGTTCATGCTGAGGATCACGTCGCCCACCTGCAGGCCGCCTTTGGCTGCCGGGCCGTTTTCCAGCACCTGGGCCACCAGCGCGCCCGCCGGCTTGTCCAGGCCAAACGATTCAGCCAGGTCCTTGTTGACCTCCTGAATCACTACGCCCAGCCAGCCGCGGCTGACCTTGCCGTCTTTCTTCAGCTGGTTGGAGACATCAATCGCCACGTCAATCGGGATGGCGAACGACAGCCCCATGAAACCGCCAGAACGGGTGAAGATCTGCGAGTTGATCCCCACCACTTCGCCTTTCATGTTGAACAGGGGGCCGCCGGAGTTACCCGGGTTGATGGCCACGTCGGTCTGGATGAACGGTACGTAGGTGTCATTGGGCAGGGTCCGGCCCTTGGCGCTGACGATACCTTTGGTCACCGAATGGTCGAAGCCGAACGGCGAACCGATGGCCAGTACCCACTCGCCCACCTTGAGCTTCTCGGAGTCACCCAATTTCACCGTTGGCAAATTCTTGCCATCGACCTTCAGCAGCGCCACGTCAGTACGCGGGTCGGTACCCACCAGCTTGGCCTGGAGCTCGCTACGGTCCGACAGGCGGACGATGATCTCGTCGGCATCGGCCACCACATGGTTATTGGTGAGCACGTAGCCATCACTGGAGATGATGAAACCCGAGCCCAGCGACTGCGCCTCGCGCTGGCGGTCGCCGCGCGGCGAGCGCGGCTGCTGGGGCATGTTGCGCTCGAAGAACTCGCGGAACATCGGCGGCAGGCCTTCCAGGTCCGGCATCTGGCCTGCGGCGATTCGGCGGTCAGGCAGCTTCTGCTTGGTACTGATGTTGACCACCGCCGGCGAAGCCTGCTCCACCAGGGTGGTGAAGTCCGGCAGGGCTTCCTCGGCTTGGGCGGTGAGGACTTGGCCGAGCATCAGCACAGCAGCGAACATCATTAGGTAGGATTTCAAGCGTGGTATTGACATACGACTCCCGTCACAACGAGCGGTAGTTTGGAAAGACCCCTGCACAACGCAGAAAGGCCAGGCTCTTCAAAGCCTGACCTATAGAAAATTTGCCGATGGATTGCAAATGACAATGCTTTAATTTCATTTCAGCCGTATACCCGCCCACCTTGGCTCGGCACGCAAAAGCGCGCCATTACTGGCGCGCCTGGGCATCCTGGGGGCGCATTGACAGGGCAACGCGCTCTGCCGTACCCAGCGGAATTTCGCCAACCACGGTCACCATCACCTTGCCCTTGGGTGTATTCAGGCGACGCGAGACTGCCGAGGTCGGGCCTAACTGGGTGCGCATGTCGGTGCCGCCATCATCGCTCACTTGCTCGATGAACACCGAAAAACGCGCCAGGCCGTCGTCATACATCAAGCTGCTGACCGAACTGTTGCGCTTGGGATCACGGCGTACCGAGCTGTTGACCAGCTCGAAACCGGGTGGCAGCCAGTCCGAACGCCAACCCGCGACGGTATCATTGCTGCCGGCGGCCACATGTTGCACCGGCTTGCAGCCAGCACCTGGGCGCAGGTCAGCGTCGCTGGGGACATCATCGGTATCGAGACGGGTCATCTGGAAGCGTTCCAGCAACTGCCCCTTGTCGTTGAGCATCAACGAACGCAGCGGCAAACCCGAGTGACGGTCCAGATGCAATTCGAATGCATAGCGATGCTGGTCGCGTGGCGAGAGCGCAATGATCACGGCATCGCGCCCGGCGACCCGTGACTTGCCTGCAACACTCAAATCGTACCAGCCCATCAGTTTCAGCGGATCAAGCACACGCGGCGCGGTATCCGGCGGCGCCGTGACACCGCTGGCCAAGGCCCCGCTGACGCACTGCACCTTGCCATCCACGCGCACGATCTCCTGGGCGGCGCCATCAAGCTGCAACAGCCGCTCGCTGACCTTGCCGTCGTCGACCCTGTGCCAGATGTCGTGGGAGGAGAAACTGCCGTTGCGTTCGTAGACGAACGACCCTTGATAGCTCTGTTTTTGCTCGGCCTGTGCCAGCTTGTTCAGCCATTCACTCGCCTCAGGCGAAGAATTGGCCGCCAATGCTGGCACCGTCATGCAGCTGCCAATCAGCAGCGACAGGAGAGGTAGCGCGCGCATGATCCTCCTTACTTAACGGTTTTCCAGGCTGGCGGCGCGGGCATACGGCAATGCGGTTTCAGTGCCCTTGAGCGCAGATTCCTGGGCATGCTGGCGCAGGTAGCCTGGCAGACGCTGATCCCAGCCGGCCTGGTTCTGCAGCACGCCATTGGCCATCGGCCCGGTCGGTTGCTCACTGCTCTCACTATAGCCTGCCAAAACGGCCGGGCCTTGCGCTTGTGGCACACTCAGGCCCTGCTGGACAGGCTGCTGGGCAGCAAGCTCTGCACCCGTGATCTCGTCCTGGTTGTACATACGCACACCCGCCAGCACTGCCACGGTAACCGAGGCGGCAACCGCCAGGCGGCCAATGCTGCGCCAAGGGCCTTTCTTGACCTTGGCTGGCACGGCTTCGTCGGCCAGCGCAGCGGACACCGCCGAGGCGATATCCAGGTTAGGCAGCAGCAGCTCCTTGTGCATGGCTGCTCGGGCAACCTGGTAACGCGACCAGGTGGCACGGGTTTCGGCGTCGTCGACGGCGTTCAACACCCGACGCAGTTCCAATTCATCCGCTTCGTTATCCATCACCGCGGACAGCGATTCCTGCAAAGCTTCACGACTCATGGCGGTTCCTCTCTTGGCGCTGTCGCCGCTGTCTCAGGTTTCCTGCAACAACGGCTGCAGGGCTTTATCTATGGCCTCCCGAGCGCGGAAGATTCGAGAGCGCACGGTACCCACCGGACATTGCATGACACTGGCAATGTCTTCGTAACTCAGCCCGTCGAACTCGCGTAGCGTCAATGCCGTACGCAGGTCTTCGGGCAGTTGCTGGATGGTGCGATGGACAGTGCCTTCGATTTCATCCCGCAACAACGAGCGCTCTGGGGACTCGAGATCCTTGAGACCATGATCGCCGTCGTAAAACTCCGCATCCTCGGAGCTCACATCACTGTCTGGCGGCCGTCTTCCACGGGACACCAGGTAATTCTTCGCCGTGTTGATGGCGATGCGGTACAGCCACGTATAAAACGCACTGTCGCCGCGGAAGTTGCCAAGCGCACGGTAGGCCTTGATGAAGGCTTCCTGTGCTACATCCTGGGCCTCGTGGGTATCGTGGACAAACCGCACGATCAACCCGAGAATCTTGTGCTGATACTTCAGCACCAACAGATCGAAAGCTCGCCTGTCGCCGCGCTGAACGCGCTCGACAAGCTGCTGATCCTCTTCCTGGGTTAGCATGAACACTCCTCAGTGAACTCGAAGGAGCGTTGCATCAGCCATCGCTCAGGCTTGCAAACATAGACTCGGGCTTTGAGCAAAAGTTCTCCCCTCCAAGCAAGTTTCCTGCAGCCCTTGGTCGGCTTGCACGGAAGACGCGGCGCGGTCACGGCCGGCTACGTCGATAATCAGGTTTCAAATACGCAGGGGTAAAGCCCGGAAAGGCCTGCCGCCCTGCGTCGCCGCGGCAAATTGTGGCGTACGGGCAGCCTTCATAGGATTTCCGGCCATGTCGGAAAGTTCCCACAAAGGTCGTCGCAACCTGGCAGGTAGCATGGAAATTGGCCACCCGGGGCTGCTATAAAGGCATCCCGACACGTTCAACGATAGTTTCACAATGCCATCCGCGCGTGACCATTGTGCCGTGCCCCTCCCAAAGATTACTAGTGTCCCGACATGAGCCAACAATTCCAACATGATGTCCTGGTGATCGGCAGCGGTGCCGCCGGTCTCAGCCTGGCACTTAACCTCCCCAGCCACCTTCGCGTTGCCGTATTGAGCAAGGGCGACCTGTCCAACGGCTCGACCTTCTGGGCCCAGGGCGGCGTCGCTGCAGTGCTGGACAATACCGATACTGTGCAGTCGCATGTCGAGGACACCCTCAATGCCGGCGGCGGGCTGTGCCATGAAGACGCCGTGCGCTTTACCGTCGAGCACAGCCGCGAAGCGATCCAGTGGCTGATCGAACAAGGCGTGCCCTTCACCCGCGATGAGCACTACAGCGTCGACGATGGCGGATTCGAGTTCCACCTCACCCGTGAGGGGGGCCACAGCCACCGGCGCATCATCCATGCCGCCGACGCTACCGGCGCGGCAATTTTCACCACGCTGCTGGAACAGGCTCGCCAGCGCCCGAACATCCAGCTGCTGGAGCAGCGAGTGGCGGTCGACCTGATCACTGAACGCCGCCTGGGCCTGCCCGGCGAACGCTGCCTGGGCGCCTACGTGCTCGACCGCAACACCGGCGAGGTGGACACTTTCGGCGCGCGCTTCACCGTGCTGGCCACGGGCGGTGCGGCCAAGGTCTACCTCTATACCAGCAACCCCGATGGTGCCTGCGGCGACGGTATCGCCATGGCTTGGCGGGCCGGCTGCCGAGTGGCGAACCTGGAATTCAACCAGTTCCACCCGACCTGCCTGTATCACCCGCAGGCCAAGAGCTTCCTGATCACCGAAGCCCTGCGCGGCGAGGGCGCCCTGCTGCGCCTGCCCAACGGCGAACGTTTCATGCCACGCTTCGACCCACGCGAAGAGCTGGCCCCACGGGACATCGTGGCCCGCGCCATCGACCACGAGATGAAGCGCCTGGGCGTGGACTGCGTATACCTGGACATCACTCACAAGCCTGCAGATTTCATCAAGAGCCACTTCCCCACCGTGTACGAGCGCTGCCTGGCCTTTGGCATCGATATCACCCGTCAGCCGATCCCGGTGGTGCCTGCGGCGCATTACACCTGCGGCGGGGTGATGGTCGACGACTGCGGCCACACCGATGTGCCTGGCTTGTATGCCATCGGCGAAACCAGTTTCACCGGCCTGCACGGCGCCAACCGCATGGCCAGCAACTCGCTGCTGGAATGTTTCGTATACGGTCGCGCCGCCGCTGCCGACATCCAGGCGCACCTGGGGCAAGTGGCCATGCCCAAAGCCCTGCCCGGCTGGGACGCCAGCCAGGTGACCGACTCGGACGAGGACGTGATCATTGCGCACAACTGGGACGAACTGCGGCGCTTCATGTGGGACTACGTCGGCATCGTGCGCACCAGCAAGCGCCTGCAGCGGGCCCAGCACCGCATTCGCCTGCTGCTGGATGAAATCGACGAGTTCTACAGCAACTACAAGGTCAGCCGAGACCTGATCGAGCTGCGCAACCTGGCGCAAGTGGCCGAGCTGATGATCCTGTCCGCCATGCAGCGCAAGGAAAGCCGTGGGTTGCATTACACACTGGATTATCCAGGGATGCTGGACGAGGCCAAGGACACCATCCTCAGCCCGCTCTGAAAACGGCGTCGCGGCCTTCGCGGGCTCGCCCCCCCCCTGCCACAGGAATTTGACTGCCTTGCAGCATTGCGCAGTACCTGTGGGAGCGGGCGAGCCCGCGAAGAAGCTGACCCGGTCTCGATCTATGCCTGGCTCACCTCGGCCCAGCGCCGCCGGCTGAACTTCAACCGCACCCGCAATCGCCGATGCTCATCCGGCCCCAGCGCATCCCCCGGTACGCACTGGCTCTGCCCCAACCACCGCCCCGCCCGCTCAAAGCGCAACACCACCAGCCCAGGCAACGCCACACTATCCCGGCACAAGCGCACTGACTGCCACCCACAAGCACGGCTGAACACCTGCCAGCCCCGCACATCACGGCGCAGGCCGACAACCGCATGCTCATGGGTCAACAGAATACGTCGGGGAATGGCCCAGCCAGCGTGGGCCGTACAGGCGGCGACAACAGAAAAGGCCAGCCACCCGGGCAGCGGGCTCGCCCACACGGCAAGCCACGCCAGTACCTGACAAGCCAGGTAGGCCGTCAGCAGCAGGCGCGAGCCTTGCCAACGGCACTCGAAGCACTCACTTGGGCTGGACACGGTCCAGAATGATGCGGACCATGCGCTGCAGTTCCGGGTCTTCGGACTCGGTGCGCTCCATGAACCAGCCGAACATGTCCTGATCCTCGCAGCTCAAGAGACGCACGTACAGTTCACGGTCGGTCTCATTGAGGGTGGGGTAGACTTCCTGGGTGAAAGGCACCAGCAGTACGTCCAGTTCCAGCATGCCGCGGCGGCTGTGCCAGAAAAGCCGGTTGAGTTCAGTTTGTTCGACCATGGGGCCCTCCTCGAATGGGCCGCCAGTATACAGCCAGGCGCGCGAAGCGACACCGGGCGTTGGTCTAGTCACCTACCTATTTTGTTACCGGCGTTCTATGATGGCCGCCAGTCTTTAGCCACCGCGATGACCCATGGCCGATTCCGCTTTCTTCTGCCCCCTGTCCCACGAGGGCATCCTCGCCGTCCGCGGCTCCGATGCAGGCAAGTTCCTGCAAGGCCAGCTGACCTGCAACATCAACTACCTCAGCCAGGAACACGCCAGCCTCGGCGCCCGCTGCATGGTCAAGGGGCGCATGCAGTCGAGCTTCCGCATAGTGCCCGAAGGCAACGGCTACTTGCTGGCCATGGCCAGTGAACTGCTCGACGCGCAACTGGCCGACCTGAAAAAGTACGCTGTGTTCTCCAAGGCCACGCTGACCGACGAAAGCAGCGCATGGGCACGCTTCGGCCTGCAAGGTGGCGACGCTGCACTGCAGGCGCTGGGGCTTGTCGTGCCCGCAGCCGCCGGTAGCACCGTGCGCCATGACGGGCTGATCGCGATCGCCGTGTCCGCCGGCCGGGTTGAGCTGTGGGTGCCGGCGGCTGACGCCGAGCCTGTACGCCAGGCCCTCGCCGCAGCGCTGCCCGAAGGCACGCTCAACGACTGGCTGCTGGGCCAGATTCGCGCAGGTATCGGCCAGGTCATGGGCCCGACCCGTGAACTGTTCATCCCGCAGATGATCAACCTGCAGGCCGTCGACGGCGTCAGTTTCAAGAAAGGCTGCTACACCGGCCAGGAAATCGTCGCCCGCATGCAGTACCTGGGCAAACTCAAGCGCCGCCAGTACCGCCTGGCTCTGGACCAGCAGGCCATTCCGGCCCCGGGCGCCGAGATCTTCTCGCCCACCCATGGGTCGTCGGTCGGTGAAGTGGTCATTGCTGCCGGCAACGGCGCCGGCTGCGAACTGCTCGCAGTGCTCAGCGCCGAGGCGGTGGAAGACGGCAACCTGCACCTGGGCAGCCTCGAAGGCCCGCGCCTGCAGGTGCTGACCCTGCCTTACGAACTGGACCGCGACCGGGAAATCCAGCGCTGACCAGCCTGCCCCACCCCTGTGGCGGGGCCGCACCACCACTGCGGTAGACATGCCCATGAACAAGCTGGCCGAGTTGGTTCAAGCACAATTGCTCGACGCCATCGAAAAGGATGACCTGGTCCTGCCAACCCTGCCCGAGGTTGCCTTGAGCATCCGCGAAGCAGCGGAAGACAACGAGATCAGCGTAGCGGCCCTGAGCAAGGTGATCGGCCGCGACGCGGCCCTTTCAGCGCGCCTGATCAAGGTCGTCAACAGCCCACTGCTGCGTGCTGCGGTCGAGGTGACCGACCTGCATACCGCCATCACGCGGCTAGGCATCAACTACAGCTGCAACCTGGCCATCGGCCTGGTGATCGAGCAGATTTTCCATGCCCGCTCGCCGGCAGTCGAGCAGAAACTGCGCGATATCTGGGCCAGTAGCCTGGAAGTGGCGGGCATCAGCTACGAAATCTGCCGTCGCTTTACACCTCTGAAGCCTGACCAGGCCACCTTGGGTGGGCTGGTCAACCAGATTGGCGCGCTGCCGGTACTCATCTATGCCGAAGAGCACAACGAACTGTTGTCCGACCCGGTTTGCCTGCATTACGTGATCGAGCAACTCCAACCGGTGCTGGGGGACAAGATCCTCAAGGCCTGGGAGTTTCCGGAGCAGTTGGTCCACCTGCCGAGCCAGGTTCATGACCTGGATCGCCAGACTGACAAGATCGATTACATCGACATCGTGCAGATCGCCCGCTGCATCAGTCAGCGCGGGCGCCACCGGCCATTGGCTGCGCTGCCGGCTTACCGCCATCTGGGGCTGCCGTTTGGCACCGAGCTGGAGGTCGATGAACTGCTAGAGGCGCGGAGCATGTTGCGCTGAGCTGTAACAGCCTGCCAGGGCCCTTTCGCAGGTGAGCCCGCGAAAGGGTCGACACAGGCAAACCATCAATCCGCAATAAAGCTCACCCGCACCCGCAACCCGCCCTTCTCGCCATCATGCAGGCTCACCTGCGCCAGGTGCGCCCGACAGATCTCGCCAACAATAGCCAGCCCTAGTCCACTGCCCTGCGCACTTCGCCGGTAGAACCGCTCGAACACCCGTTCGCGCTCGGCCTCGGGAATACCTGGCCCATCGTCTTCCACTTCCAGCACTGCCGGCGCCATTACCCGCAAAATCACATTGCCACCCGCTGGCGTATGCGCCAAGGCATTGTCCACCAGGTTGCTCAACAACTCATTGAGCAACGTCGGCTCCCCCTTCAGCCATACCGGCGCCTCGGCCTCCAGCGCCAGCGACACCCCGCGCTTGTGCGCCAATGGCGCCATGGCCATGCCCAATTCGCGGGCCAACTGGCTCAGGTCCAGACGCTGCGCACCGCCCTCGGCAATGGCCCGTGCGCCATTCTCGACCCGCGCCAACGACAGTAGCTGGTTGGCCAGGTGGGTCAGCCTGTCGGTGCCCTGGGCTGCAGACTCCAAGGTCTGCCGCCACTCCTGTGGCTCGGCCGAGCGCAAGCCCAGCTCGACACGTGCCTTCAACGCCGCCAGCGGCGTTCGCAGTTCGTGGGCCGCGTCGGCAATGAACTGCGCCTGGCGCTCGAACTGGCCGCGCAAGCGCTCGGTAAAGTGGTTCAAGGCGCGCACCAGCGGGCCCAGCTCGCGCTGCACCTGTACCACCGGCAACGCTCGCAAGTCGTCCGGCTGACGTTCCTCCACCGCTGTGCGCAGGCGCTCCAACGGCCGCAACGCGGCACTCACGGCAAACCACACCATCACCAACGCCCCCAGTGCCAGCATGCCCAGGCGCAGCAGGGTATCGGCCATCAGCCCTCGGGCCATACGCACCCGCGCTTCCTCGGTTTCGGCTACGCGGATTTCTGCCATGCCGTTCATGTTCGGCTCGCTGACCGGCTTCAGCAGGCTGACCACACGAACGTCCTGGCCCAGGTAAGTGGCGTTGTAGAACCGTGCCAATGCTGGATAGTCGTCGGTGCGCGGCGTGCCAGGCGGCGGTGGCGGCAGGTTCTCGTAGCCAGAAATCAGCCTTTGCTGGATATCCAGCACCTGATAGTAAATGCGCCCCGCACTGTCATAGGCGAACGTGTCCAGCGCCACGTAAGGCACATCCGCGCTCAACGAACCATCGCGCTGCGACAGGCCCGCGGCGATGGTTCTCGCCGAAGCCAGCAGGGTGCGGTCGTAGGCGGTGTCGGCGGCCTCGCGGCCGTTCCAGTAGGCGCTAAGGCCGCTGGCCAGCATCAGCACCACCAGCAACAGCGCCAAATTACCCAGCAAGCGCCCGCGCAGGCTGCCGTTGTCACGCATCGCGGTGCTCAAGCAAATAACCCAGACCACGGAACGTGACGATGGCTACGGGGTGCCCGTCGAGCTTCTTGCGCAGGCGGTGAATGTAGATTTCGATGGCGTCAGGGCTGGCTTCTTCGTCCAGGCCAAACACCTGGGCAGCCAGCTGCTCCTTGCTCATCACCCGACCCGGGCGGGCGATCAGCGCTTGCAGCACACTCTGCTCGCGTGAGGTCAGCGTCAGGTTGTCATCACCGAGGGTGAAGCGCCGGGTGTCCAGGTCATACACCAACGGCCCACAGCGTTGCTGTCGCTCGCCACCGAGCACGCTGCGGCGCAGCAAGGCCTTGACCCGCGCTTCCAGCTCGGTCAGCTCAAACGGCTTGGCCAGATAATCGTCGGCGCCCAGGTTCAGGCCATGGACCCGGTCCTTGACGTCGCTGCGCGCAGTCAGCATCAGCACTGGCAAGGTTTTGCCACGGCCTCGCAAGCGCGCCAGTACCTCAAAGCCGTCCATGCGCGGCAGGCCGACATCCAACACGGCCACGGCGTATTCCTCACTGGCCAGCGCCAAGTCGGCAGCCACGCCGTCATGCAGCACATCTACGGTCAGGCCATGGCTTTTCAAGGCCAGGGCCACGCTTTCGGCCAGTTGCAGGTGGTCTTCGACCAGTAGCACACGCATCGGATTCTCCCGGCTCGGGTGGGGCGGTGGCGCGGAGTGTACCGCTGTCACCACGCCTGTGAAGCCCCTCGTGACAAACCTTTCACGCTGAAAGGTTAGCGAAAGGTTCGTTGCCTAGCATCGCACCACGGTCGCCCTTCGCGCCGAAAAAAGCACCAGCAAGGTGCAACGAATAAGAACAATAAACGGAGTCATCGACGATGCTGTCATTGCAGCCGCAGGCGTTCGCGCCTACCCGTTCCTTTGCCGCACGCCCCTCAGCCATCGCCAGCGCCCTCGCGCTTGCCGGTGTCGCCCCGATGAGCCAGGCCGCCTTCTTCGAAGACAGCACGGCCACCTTCGAAACCCGCAACATGTACTTCAACCGCGACTTCCGCGACGGCACCAGCGCGCAGCAATCCAAGCGCGATGAATGGGCCCAGGGCTTCATCCTCAATTTCGAGTCTGGCTACACCGATGGCACCGTGGGCTTTGGCCTGGACGCATTGGGCATGCTCGGCATCAAGCTCGACTCCAGCCCCGACCGTACCGACAGCGGCCTGCTGCCGACCCACGATGACGGCAAGGCTGCCGACGAATACTCCAAGCTGGGCCTGACCGGCAAGGTGAAGATCTCCCAGACTGAACTCAAGATCGGCACCCTGATCCCCGAACTGCCGACCCTGCAGCCCAACGACGGGCGTATCCTGCCGCAAACCTTCGAGGGCGGCCTGCTTACCTCCAAAGAGATCAAGGGCCTGACCTTCACCGGTGGCCGCCTGGACAAGGCCAAGGACCGCAACGACACCAACTGGGAAGACCTGGCGCTGAACAACAAGAACGGCCGCTTCGGTGGCAGCTTCAGCGCTGACAACCTGGCCCTGGGCGGGCTCGACTACCAGTTCACCGACCGCATCACCGGCAGCTACCACTTCGCCCAGCTCGACGATATTTACCGCCAGCACTTCATCGGCATGGTCGCCACCCAGCCATGGGGCCCGGGCACCTTGGGTGCCGACCTGCGCCTTGCCATCAGCGACGACGCCGGTGCAGCCAAGGCCGGCAACATCGACAACACCACCGTCAACGGCATGCTCAGCTATGCCCTGGGCGGGCACAAGGTCAGCGCCGCCTGGCAGCAGCTGTCTGGCGAAAGTGCCTTCCCGTATGTGGATGGCGCCGACCCGTACCTGGTCAACTTCGTCCAGATCAACGACTTCGCCGGTGCCGACGAACGCTCCTGGCAGGCGCGCTACGACTACAACTTCGCCGCGCTCGGCGTACCGGGCCTGACCTTCATGACCCGTTACATCAGCGGTGACAACGTCAGCCGTGCTGCCGGTGGCGAAGGCAAAGAGTGGGAACGCAACACCGAACTGAAGTACGTGGTACAAAGCGGCCCGTTGAAGAACGTCGCCGTGCGCCTGCGCAACGCCACCTTCCGCTCCAACTTCGCCCGTGACGCGGATGAAGTGAGGCTGTTGGTCAGCTACAGCGTGGCGCTGTGGTAACCCCATAGCGGTAATCCAATAACAACAACGCTCACGGAGATCGACGATGACCTTTTCACTGCGCCGCCTCGTCCTCGCTACCGGCTGCCTGCTGTTGGCCGGCAACGCCCTCGCTGCAGAACCGAAACGCCCCGAATGCATCGCACCCGCCTCCCCTGGCGGTGGCTTCGACCTGACCTGCAAGCTGGTGCAAAGCGCACTGGTACAAGAAAAAATCCTCAGCAAGCCGATGCGCGTCACCTACATGCCCGGCGGTGTCGGCGCGGTCGCGTACAACGCCGTGGTCGCCCAGCGCCCGGCAGACGCCGGCACGCTGGTGGCCTGGTCCAGCGGCTCGCTGCTTAACCTGGCCCAGGGCAAGTTCGGCCGTTTTGACGAAAACGCAGTGAAATGGCTGGCTGCCGTCGGCACCAGCTACGGTGCCATCGCGGTGAAGAGCGACTCGCCCTACAAGACACTTGATGACCTGGTCGCAGCGCTGAAGAAAGACCCAAGCAAGGTCGTGATCGGTTCCGGCGGTACCGTCGGCAGCCAGGACTGGATGCAGACCGCGTTGATCGCCAAGGCCGCAGGCATAAACCCGCGCGACCTGCGCTACGTGGCCCTGGAGGGCGGCGGCGAAATCGCCACGGCATTGCTGGGCGGCCATATCCAGGTCGGTTCTACCGACATTTCCGACTCCATGCCGCACATCCAGAGCGGCAACATGCGCATCCTCGCGGTGTTCTCTGAAAACCGCCTGGACGAGCCGGAAATGAAAGACATCCCTACTGCCAAGGAGCAGGGCTACGACATCGTCTGGCCGGTGGTGCGCGGTTTCTACCTGGGGCCAAAAGTGAGCGACGAGGACTACGCCTGGTGGAAGGCCTCGTTCGACAAGATGCTGGCCTCCGAGGACTTCGCCAAGCTGCGAGACCAGCGCGAGCTGTTCCCGTTCGCCATGACCGGCGAAGAGCTGGACGGCTATGTGAAGAAGCAAGTGGCTGACTACAAGGCACTGGCCAAGGAATTCGGCCTGATCCAGTAAGCCTGTCGAACTCACCACCCCCCCTGTGGGAGCGGCCTTGTGTCGCGATCGGGCGCGAAGCGGCCCCTGGCACAGCCGATACGATGCTTCGGACAGATCGCATCGGCAGGTTTAGCGGCCGCTTCGCGCCCGATCGCGACACAAGGCCGCTCCCACAGGATGTGCATTTCACTTGAGCAATCCCAACGAGGATTCCCCAATGATCCTTCAACGCATTTTCGCCCTGGCTCTGCTAGTGGTGTGTGCCGCCCTGGCCGTGATGGCCTGGCCCTATCAGGCTGCATTTTCCTATGAACCGGTGGGCCCGCGCGCTTACCCGTTGTTAGTGCTAGGCCTGATGGGGCTGGGCCTGCTGTACCTGTTGTTCCGCCCAACACCCATCGTGCGCAAGGATGACGAACCGGAACTGGACCGCGAGACCCTGATCAAGATCACCGCCTGTGTCGGCCTGCTGATCGTCTTCGCCGCCACTTTTGAAGCGCTCGGCTTCATCCTCAGCGCCATCTTGGTCGGCCTGCCCATGGCTCGGCTGTACGGTGGCCGCTGGTTGCAAAGCGCCATTGTGGTGGCCGGCATGAGCATTTTCCTCTACTGGCTGTTCGACCGTGTGATGGACGTGCCACTGCCCCTTGGCCTGCTGAGCGTACTGGAGAACTGACATGGATACCTTGAGCTACCTGGGCCAGGGCTTCGGCATTGCCCTGTCCCCTTACAACCTGGTCACCGCCCTCTCCGGCACCTTGATCGGCACCGTGGTCGGCCTGCTGCCGGGCCTGGGCCCGATCAATGGCGTGGCCCTGCTGATCCCCATCGCCTTTGCCCTCGGCCTGCCGCCGGAATCGGCGCTGATCCTGCTGGCGGCGGTGTACCTGGGCTGCGAATATGGCGGGCGTATCAGCTCGATCCTGCTGAACATCCCGGGCGAAGCCTCGACCGTGATGACAACCCTGGACGGCTACCCGATGGCTCGCCAAGGACTGGCAGGCGTCGCGCTGTCGCTGTCGGCCTGGAGCTCGTTCATCGGCGCCTTCATTGCCACCTGCGGCATGGTGCTGTTCGCCCCGCTGCTGGCGAAATGGGCCATCGCCTTCGGCCCGGCGGAGTACTTTGTGCTGATGGTGTTCGCCATCGTCGCGCTGGGTGGCATGGCCGGTGACAAACCACTGAAAACCTTCATTGCCGCTCTCATCGGCCTGTTCCTGTCGGCGGTCGGCATCGACGCCAACAGCGGCGTGTACCGCTTCACCGGTGACAGCGTGCACCTGGCCGACGGCATTCAGTTCGTGGTGCTCGTGCTGGGCCTGTTCTCCATCAGCGAAATCCTCCTGCTGCTGGAAAAGACCCACCATGGCCACCAGGCGGTCAAGGCTACCGGCCGTATGCTGTTCAACTTCAAGGAAGCGGCCTCGGTGTTCCTGGTCAACATCCGTTGCGGCCTGCTCGGTTTCATCATGGGTGTTCTACCCGGCGCCGGCGCAACGCTGGCCAGCGCCGTGGCCTACATGACCGAGAAACGCATGGCCGGGGAAAGCGGCAAGTTCGGCAAAGGCGATGCCCGTGGCCTGGCAGCGCCGGAAACGGCCATTGGTGCGTCCTGCTGTGGCGCCCTGGTCCCGATGCTGACCCTGGGCGTACCGGGCTCTGGCACCACGGCTGTGATGATCGGCGCCCTGACCCTGTACAACATCACCCCTGGCCCACTGCTGTTCGAACAGCAGCCAGATATCGTCTGGGGCCTGATCGCCTCGCTGTTCGTCGCCAACATCATGCTGGTGATCCTCAACATCCCGATGATCCGCATCTTCACCCGCATCCTCGCCGTGCCAAACTGGGCGCTGGTGCCGGTGATCGCCATCATCACCGCGATCGGTGTGTACGCCGTGCATGCCACCACCTTCGACCTGTTCCTCATGGTCGGTATCGGCATCATGGGCTACATCCTGCGCAAGCTGGACTTCCCTCTGTCGCCGATTCTGCTGGGCTTCATCCTCGGCGGGCTGATGGAGCAAAACCTGCGTCGGGCGCTGTCGATCTCCAACGGTGAACTGGGCATCCTCTGGTCCAGCCCGATCAGCATGGGCGTCTGGGCGCTGGTAGTGCTGATGCTCGCCCTGCCGCTGCTGCGCATCTGGCGCAAACGCAGCCTGCAGCGCCGGGCCCTGGCCGATGCCTGATCGGTCGTTGCCATTGTTCGTCGCGACCGGGCTGGTCGGCCTTGCTGGCGGTTTTGCCGCCAGCAAGGTCGGCTGGCCTTTGCCATGGATGGTCGGCTCATTGCTGGCGATCATCCTGGTGCGCTGCCTGACGCGTTGGCAGCTGTCGGAAATCCCCAACGGCCGCAAGTGCGGGCAGTGGATCATCGGCATCGGTATTGGCCTGCACTTCACCCCCGCGGTGATCGAGCAGGTGGCCAGCCATTTCGCGCTGATCTGCTTCGGTGCGTTGTTCACCACCCTGTCCAGCGTGATCAGCGTATGGCTGCTGCGGCGAACCGGCGAAGACCGCGCCACCGCGTTCTTCGCCAGCATGCCTGGCGGTTCGGGCGAGATGGTCAACCTTGGGGCGCGCAATGGCGCAGTGCTCAGCCAGGTGGCCGCAGCGCAGAGCTTGCGTGTGCTGGCAGTGGTGCTGTGCGTGCCGGCGCTGTTCAAGTTTCTGCTGGGTGACGGGGTACCACTGAACCACACCGGTAGCGTGAGCTGGGGCTGGCTGGCGTTGATTGCGCCCTTGGGCGTTGCCGTTGCCTTGTTCTGGCAGCGCTTGCGCCAGCCCAACCCATGGCTGTTCGGGCCATTGCTGGTCGCGGCTACGGTCAGCCTGGCCGGCAACCTGCAGATCGCCCTGCCCAACGGCGCCAGCCAGATCGGCCAGTGGCTCATCGGCAGCGGCCTGGCCTGCCACTTCAACCGCGCGTTCTTCCGCCGCGCACCGTCGTTCCTGGGACGCACCTTGATGGCCACGGCGTTGTGCATGGCGATTGCCGCCAGTGCCGCGTGGCTGCTGAGCATGATGACTGCACTGGACTTGCGTTCGCTGACACTGGGGATGATGCCTGGCGGGATCGCCGAGATGAGCCTCACGGCCGAAACGTTGCAATTGTCAGTGCCGCTGGTGACCGCGCTGCAGGTGATGCGCCTGATCCTGGTGTTGTTTCTTGCAGAACCGCTTTTCCGGTTGTGGGACAACAGGTATTCAAGCTGCAAGCCCCCTGAAGATAGATAGTTACCACTTGCCCAATGCCCGGATGAATAGAGTCGGATTGCTGCCCTGATCGCCAGCAAACCCAAACTTCCCGGCATTCAAGAGGTAATGATGAAAGTCCGTCTTTCTTGCAACTATCGCTCGGCTATTGCCTGGGCATGCCTTGCCATCAGCGCAGGCAGCCTTGCCGCAGAGCCACCTGCCCCCGTCCAGATCAACGTCGTGGCTATCAATGATCTTCACGGCTACCTGGAGCCCAACCCCCAGGACTACGCCGGCGCGCAAGGCGCTACCCGCCTGACCTACGGCGGCATCGCCACACTCGGCGCCATGCTCGATGAGCTGCGAACGCAGGACCCCGATCTGCTGTTCATCGGGGCTGGCGACTTGATAGGGGGCAGCCCCGCCATTTCTGCGCTGTGGGCTGACGAGCCTGTGCTTGAGGCCTTGAACGCGATGGGCATGATTGTCAGCGCATCCGGGAACCACGAACTGGATGCAGGCAAGGCCGAGTTTCTTCGTCAGATCCACGGAGGATGCGAGTCAACGCGCCCTGAAAAGGCCTGCACATTTCGCGGCGATTATCCAGGAAGTGGCTTCCCTTACATAGCGTCCAACCTGATCGATACCACCACGGGCGAGCGCTTGCTACCGGCCTATCACATTCAGCAGGTGAAAGGGGTCAAGATAGCGTTCGTCGGTGCCGTGCCACGCAACATGGAAAAAGTGGTCTCGGCCAGCGCATTCGCAGGGCTCAAAGCCACAGATGAAGCGCAAGCCATCAATGACGTGATTCCGGAGCTCAAGGCCAAAGGCGTCAATGCAATCATTGCGGTCATGCACCAAGGAGGGGATACCGTCGAGCCGTTCGACACGCAGGATTGCAGCCAGCTGAGTGGCGCGGTCGTCGACGTGGCGAAGCGGCTGGATCCTGCGGTAGATGCTGTCATCAGCGGTCACTCGCATGCCAGCTATCAATGCAAAGTGGGTGACCTGAGCATCACTCAGGCTGGCAAATACGGCCACTTCCTGACTCAGTTGCAGTTGCAGGTAACGCCAGGCACCCATCACGTCACGAACATCACCGCCCGCAATATTCCTGCTGACCCACAGAACTACCTGCCGAATGCCAAGTTGACGAGTTTGCTGGAGGAAGTGCGTCAGCGGTCCGGGGAAAAATTGCTCGAACCCATAGGACGCATCTCGACGGCAGAACTTGACCGCAAAGAAAATGCCGCCGGTGAAACAACCTTGGGGAACCTGGTCACGGATGCCCAATTGGCCATGACCCAAGCGTTTAATACCCAGATTGCCTTTCTCAACCTGGGTGGGCTGCGAAGTGACTTGATACAGCCTGCCGATAGCGACCTGACCTACGAACAATTATTCGCCGTACAACCGTTCAATAACCCACTGGTGGTTCAGGAACTGACAGGCAAGCAGATTACCGAACTGCTCAACCTTCAATGGAACAGGGGCAGTTTCAATCCGCTGCAAGTATCGAAGGGTTTTCATTATGAGTGGGATGGTTCACGGCCTGTCGGCAGCCGTGTCGTCGAGGGCAGTGTGCGTCTTCACGGCAAACCCGTTGAGCCGTTGACCCATTATCGCGTAGTCAGCAACCTGTTCCTGGCCGATGGTGGCGGTGGCTTGGCCACTTTCAAAGAAGGAAGGCGACGCCAGGACACCGGCATCTCCGACCTGGAAGCCTTGGTGGCGTATGTGCGCCAGAACCATGAGCGGGGTATTGCAATTGGCCAGCGCAGCGAGCCGCGCATCAGCATGACGCCCTGAGCGATTGCGTACCCCACCCCGGTTTCTCACAGCGGGGGCAGTGCCCAGTCGATGGGCCCGAGCCCCCGCTGCTCGAGGAAGCTGTTGGTACGGCTGAAATGCCCGCAACCGATGAACCCGCGATACGCCGACAGCGGCGAAGGATGGACCGACTTCAGTACCAGGTGCTTGGTACCGTCGATCAGCTTCTGCTTGCTCTGTGCATGCGCCCCCCATAGCAGGAATACAACGTTCGGGCATTGCTCACTGACCACTTGAATGATCCGGTCGGTAAACAATTCCCAGCCTTTCTTGGCATGCGACGCGGCATTGGCGCGCTCGACGGTCATGGTCGTGTTGAGCAACAGAACGCCTTGTTCTGCCCAGCTCTGGAGGTAGCCGTGGCTGGGGATCGGGATGTTCAGGTCGCGCTGCAGCTCCTTGTAGATATTGACCAGCGACGGCGGCGTGGCCACGCCCGGTTGCACCGAGAAGCACAAGCCATGGGCCTGCCCCGGCCCGTGATACGGGTCCTGCCCGAGGATGACCACCTTCACCTGGTCCAGCGGTGTCGAATTGAGCGCATTGAAGATCAGCGGCCCTGGCGGGTAGATTTCCTTGCCAGCAGCGTACTCGCCACGCAGAAATTCGCGCAGCTGGTGCATGTAAGGCTGGTCGAATTCACCGCGCAATGCGGCCTTCCAGCTGGGTTCGAGTTTGATGCGATCGTCGTCAGTCATGGGGCCTTCCATAAACAATGGCGCGACACTAGGTAAGCCCTTCGCGCTTGTCAAACGATCCGACCGACGACCGGCATGATTGGCCAGGCAAGCCATACTTGAGCGATGACTTGCGAGAGGTAGTCCATGACCATTCACTGCGAGGTACTCACCGGCGTCGATGGCGCCCGCATCGGCATCGCCACCCTGGATGCGCCCAAGGCGCTCAATGCCCTGACCCTGCCGATGATCGAAGTGCTGGGCGAACAACTGCATGCCTGGGCCCGCGACCCGGGTATCGTCTGCGTGCTGCTGCGCGGCAACGGGGCAAAAGCCTTTTGCGCAGGCGGCGATGTCCGTGCGCTGGTGCAAGCCTGCCGCGACCACCCCGGCAGTGTCCCGCCGCTGGCGGCCTCTTTCTTCGCCGCCGAATACCGCCTCGACTTTGCCCTGCACACCTACCCCAAACCGTTACTCTGCTGGGGCCATGGGCATGTGCTGGGTGGCGGCATGGGGCTGCTGCAAGGCGCCAATGTACGTATCGTCACACCCAGCAGCCGGCTGGCCATGCCGGAAATCAGCATCGGCCTGTACCCTGACGTAGGCGCCAGTTGGTTCCTGGCCCGGCTGCCGGGCAAGCTGGGTTTGTTCTTCGGCCTGACCGGCGCGCCGATCAACGCCCGCGATGCCCTTGACCTGGGCCTGGCTGACCGTTTTCTGGGCGAGCACCAGCAAGAGGCCTTGATCGAAGAGTTGCTGCAACTCAACTGGCAGGAGCAGACCGCCATACAACTGAACAGCTTGCTCAAGGCCGAGCAGCATCGTGCCTGCGCCGAGCTGCCTGATGCCCAGTGGCTGCCACGACGGCATGTGATTGATCAGTTACTCGACGTGGCCGATGCGGCTTCAGCCTGGCGCGCGCTGGAAAGGCTCAAGCAGCATGACGACCCATTGCTGGCAGATGCCGGCCAACGCCTGCATGAGGGTTGCCCGCTGACCGCGCATCTGGTCTGGGAGCAGATCCGCCGGGCGCGGTACCTGTCGTTGGCGCAAGTGTTCCAGATGGAATACAGCATGAGCCTGAACTGTTGCCGCCACCCTGAGTTCCGTGAAGGCGTGCGTGCTCGCCTGCTGGACAAAGACAACCAGCCGCGCTGGCACTGGCCTGATGTGGCGCAAGTGCCGGCGGCGGTAGTCGAGGCGCATTTTGCCAAGGCGTGGGAGGGACGCCACCCATTGGCGGATGTGGGTTAGCTTCGTGAACCTGGGGCTGCTTTTCAGCCCCGCCTCCACTCACCTAGCGCTGCCAGTTTCCTCCTTGCCCCTGCCCGCGCCGACCCTCCCAGCGCCCGCGGTCATTACCCTGCCCATTGGAGTGCCAGTCGCCATGCCGGTAACGCTGGCTGTCATTGCGATAGTCATGGCGATCCCGGTCCTGCCTGTAGTCTTGTCGCTGGCGATTGCCATAGTCATAGCGCGGGTTGCCATGCCACTGGTTCATCCCTGGCTGCGAATATGGCCGGTAATAGGGCGCAGGGGCCGCCCCATGGTAGTAACGGGGGGCAGGCTGATAGTAATAGCGCGGGGCTGGCGCCACATAGTACCGGTCATAGCGGTAATACCCCGGCGCCACATAGCGGTCGGTGGAGTAGTAGTCCGAACGGTAATAGCCCCCGCGCTCGTAGTACGGGGCGCAGGCCGAAGTCATCAGCCCCAGCAGGGTGATCAACAGGATTCGATAGGACATGGCGGCCTCCTGGACCGCGGGAGTGCCCGAACAGCGGCGCTGGCGAGCGTCGAGACGAGATGCGTCAATCGACACTGAATAAGACAGTGACGCGCAGGTTCAGTGCCATTTCTGCAATAACTTGATACAGGTGAAATAACCCTGAAAAACTTGCAGTCATTTGCTGGTCATCTCACTAGAATAAGCGGCTCGGCACACATCACGGGAAGATCATGCCCTTACGTTCCGCTCTGTTCTCGCAACGCTCGCTGATCGTTACCCTGCTCGTGTTATTGGCCTGCGGCTTCCTGGCCACTTCGCTGCTCAGCTACTTCTCCTCGCGAAGCGCCATCCGCGACGGCATCATCAATACCGAATTGCCGCTGACCTCCGACACTGTCTACTCGGAAATCCAGAAAGACCTGATCCGCCCGGTGCTGATCGCCTCGATGATGGCCCAGGACACCTTCCTGCGCGACTGGGTGCTGTCCGGCGAGCAGGATACCGAACGCATGACCCGCTACCTGGGCGAGGTCATGGGCAAGCAGGATATCTTCACGTCCTTTTTCGTGTCCGATCGCACGCGGACCTACTACCAGGCCAAAGGCGTGCTCAAGCACGTCGAACCAGGCACCTGGCGTGATGCCTGGTATTTCCGTCTGCGTGAGCTCAAGGCCCCTTATGAGATCAATGTCGATCTGGACATGGCCAACCAGGACAGCCTGACCGTGTTCATCAACTACCAGGTGCACGACTACCAGCAGCGCTTCATCGGCGCGGCAGGCGTAGGGCTGAGCGTATCGTCGGTGGTCAAGCTGATCGATCAGTACCAACGCCGCTACCAGCGCGCGGTGCTCTTCACCGATGCCAAAGGCAAGGTGCTGTTGACCGGCTCCGAGGGTGGCCCGCATGGTTTGCAAGTTGGCCAGTCACTCAGCGACAACCCTGATCTGAAAGCCATGCTGGCCGAGCAGAGGGTGCCGGGCGAAGGCAGCCACGAGTACCATGACAGCGAAAACCACAGCCACTTTCTCAACGTTCGCCACCTCCCCGAACTGGACTGGTACCTGTTGGTGGACAAACGCGAAACCGGCGTCCTCGACCGCATTCGCCACGCGCTGTACCTGAACCTGGCGATCTGTACGATGATCACCCTGGTGGTGCTGGCACTGGTGCATGCCATGGTCCGCCGCCACCAGGCCAGCACCGAAGCCTTGGCCACGCTCGACAGCCTCACCGGCTTGCACAACCGGCGCAGCTTCGACCTGCTCGCCGCCCAGGCGCTGCGAGAAGCCCGGCGCGACAATAGCCCTCTGGTGGCCTTGCTGATTGATCTGGACCACTTCAAGGCACTGAACGACAACCACGGCCACCTGGCAGGTGACGAAGTGCTACGCCAATTCGCCAATGTGCTGCAAGGCAGCCTGCGTCAGTCAGATATACTGTGCCGCTGGGGCGGTGAGGAATTCATCGTGCTGCTGCGCGAAGCTGAAGGCGACCAGGCCATCGAGGTGGCGGAAAAGATCCGGCGACGCACCGAACAGCTGACCTTCAGTTACGACAACCAGCCGCTGCGACTGACCACCAGCATCGGCCTGAGCAGCCTGCAACCGGGGGATACCCTGCACGCCCTGCTGACCCGCGCCGACCGCGCGCTTTATCGTGCCAAGCAGGCTGGCCGCAACCGCGTCTGCAGTGATACCCGCCATGAATGACAAGCAACACTGCCCCGCTTGCGGTGCCCTCAACCAGTGCAGCCTGGCCGACCCACGCCGTGCCACCCAGGCGTGTTGGTGCTACAGCGTGACCATCGACCCGGCCGTGCTTCAGGCACTGCCCGATAAACTGCGTAACAAGGCCTGTCTGTGCCCGCGCTGCGCCGCCGTTGAAGAACAGCTCCGTCCATCCGCTGCCCACTGATCGTTGCCATGCGCCTTGACCGTTTCCTCGCCAACCTGCCCAGCTACAACCGCCAGCAAGTTCGCCTGATGCTGGCGCAACGCCGCGTGCGGGTGGACGGCAAGGTCGCCAGTGACCCGCTGACCGACGTGCGTGAATTCAGCCGCGTAGAGCTGGATGAGCAACTGCTGCAGGCCGGCCGGCCGGCCCGCTACCTGATGCTGTACAAGCCCACTGGCTGCGTAAGCGCCACCCACGATCCGCAACACCGCACCGTTCTCGACCTGCTGCCCACGGCGTTGCGAGATGACCTGCACATAGCCGGGCGCCTGGATTTCAACACCACCGGCCTGATGATCCTGACCAACGATGGCCAGTGGTCACGGCGCCTGACCCAGCCTGCGACCAAGCTGCCCAAGCATTATCTGGTGGACACCGAGGACGAGATTGGCGAGCACTATGTGGCCAAGTTTCGCGAGGGTTTCTATTTTGCCTTCGAAGACCTCACCACCCAACCAGCCCAGCTGGAGATCCTCGGCCCCCACCGAGCCCGGCTGGCGATCGTCGAGGGGCGGTACCACCAGGTCAAGCGCATGTTCGGGCACTTCAACAACAAGGTGGTGGGGCTGCATCGGGAGAGCATGGGAGCGATCCGGCTGGATCCGGGGTTGGCGCCGGGGGAGTATCGTGAACTGACGGCCAATGAGATAGCCACTGTCCAGGCGTGACAGACAGCCGGTGTCGTCACACGACCGCTCAGCGACAAAAGTCACATTACTTACCGAACGGCACTTGCGCGATCCCCAACCCACTGCTTGAATCCAAATCGTCAGTCCGCATGTGACTACCAAGTCACACCTGCAGCCAATGACACTTTTTGCCGGCCACCCAAAGCCTAGATGCCTTGGGGCACGGCAAATTGCCCGCCAAAAACAATACCGTCGACGCAAGTGCCAAGGATCGACACAGGGCCCCCGGATTATCTTCAGGCAAATGCCTACCTGTCATAAAGAACGTGCACCCTAGGTGACGCGAATACCCTTTTTGCGCCAGGAGTCGATGACATGAGGCCAGAAATCGCTGTACTTGATATCCAAGGTCAGTATCGGGTTTACACGGAGTTCTATCGCGCGGATGCGGCCGAAAACACGATCATCCTGATCAACGGCTCGCTGGCCACCACGGCCTCGTTCGCCCAGACGGTACGTAACCTGCACCCACAGTTCAACGTGGTTCTGTTCGACCAGCCGTATTCAGGCAAGTCCAAGCCGCACAACCGTCAGGAACGGCTGATCAGCAAGGAGACCGAGGCGCATATCCTTCTTGAGCTGATCGAGCACTTCCAGGCAGACCACGTGATGTCTTTTTCGTGGGGTGGCGCAAGCACGCTGCTGGCGCTGGCGCACCAGCCGCGGTACGTGAAGAAGGCAGTGGTGAGTTCGTTCTCGCCAGTGATCAACGAGCCAATGCGCGACTATCTGGACCGTGGCTGCCAGTACCTGGCCGCCTGCGACCGTTATCAGGTCGGCAACCTGGTCAATGACACCATCGGCAAGCACTTGCCGTCGCTGTTCAAACGCTTCAACTACCGCCATGTGAGCAGCCTGGACAGCCACGAGTACGCACAGATGCACTTCCACATCAACCAGGTGCTGGAGCACGACCTGGAACGTGCGCTGCAAGGCGCGCGCAATATCAACATCCCGGTGTTGTTCATCAACGGCGAACGCGACGAGTACACCACGGTCGAAGATGCGCGGCAGTTCAGCAAGCATGTGGGCAGAAGCCAGTTCAGCGTGATCCGCGATGCGGGCCACTTCCTGGACATGGAGAACAAGACCGCCTGCGAGAACACCCGCAGTGTCATGCTGGGGTTCCTCAAGCCAACCGTGCGTGAACCCCGCCAACGTTACCAACCCGTGCAACAGGGGCAGCATGCATTTGCCATCTGAGCGGCTCGGCGCCTTGTAGCCAATACCCGCAGGCCACGGGGCGCCGACAAGCTTTTTTATAACTTGGGCTTCTAATTCGCTGAAGGTTCTGGTAAAAAGTCGAGCTCAGATGCGGGTATAGTTTAGTGGCAAAACGAAAGCTTCCCAAGCTTTAGTTGAGGGTTCGATTCCCTCTACCCGCTCCACATCGCATTCCCGCATGGCGTTCCAGCAACGTCATCGCAGTCAAAAGGAGCCAAGGCTCCTTTTTTCGTTTTTCACCCTGCCTTGACCTGGCCCATGGCCATTTACCCACCGATCCGCTTCAATGCGCATCGGGCCTTTGCGTGCGCAAGCGAAACGGCTTGTGGCGGATAGGCTCAATGGATTCGTGAAACCATTCGAAAGGACAACGCATGTTTCTCTCCCGCTGGCTACCAGGCCTTGCCAATCTGCTGCACTACCGCCGTGAATGGTTCCACGCCGATCTGCAAGCGGGCCTGTCGGTAGCCGCGATCCAGATTCCCATTGCCATTGCCTATGCGCAGATCGTCGGGCTGCCGCCGCAATATGGCCTGTACGCCTGTGTGCTACCGATGATGGTCTATGCGCTGATCGGTAGCTCGCGCCAGCTGATGGTCGGCCCCGACGCCGCCACCTGCGCGATGATCGCCGGTGCCGTGGCACCGCTGGCCCTGGGTGACCCGCAGCGCATCGTCGAACTGTCGGTGATCGTCACCGTGCTGGTCGGCGTGATGCTGATTGCCGCGGGCCTGGCGCGCGCCGGGTTCATCGCCAGCTTCTTCTCGCGGCCGATCCTGATCGGCTACCTCAACGGTATCGGCCTGAGCCTGATCGCCGGGCAGCTGTCCAAGGTGGTGGGCTTCCAGATCGAGGGCGACGGTTTCATCCTCAGCCTGATCAACTTCTTCCAGCGCCTGGGGGAAATTCACTGGGTCACATTGATCATCGGCCTGGCCGCCCTGGGCCTGCTCATCTGGCTGCCACGGCGCTACCCGCGCCTGCCCGCAGCCCTCACGGTAGTGGCGCTGTTCATGCTGCTGGTTGGCCTGTTCGGCCTCGACCGCTTCGGCGTTGCCGTCCTTGGGCCGGTACCTGCAGGCATCCCGCAACTGGCCTGGCCACACAGCAACCTGGCGGAAATGAAGAGCCTGCTGCGCGACGCCCTGGGTATCGCCACCGTCAGCTTCTGCAGCGCCATGCTTACCGCACGCAGCTTTGCCGCCCGGCATGGCTATGCGATCAACGCCAACCACGAATTCGTCGCCCTGGGCGTGAGCAACCTGGCGGCCGGGATTTCCCAGGGCTTTGCCATCAGCGGTGCCGACTCGCGCACTGCAGTCAACGATATGGTCGGTGGCAAAAGCCAGCTGGTGGGCATCATCGCGGCACTGGTGATCGCCCTGATCCTGCTGTTCTTCACCGCGCCCATGGCCTGGATCCCGCAGGCTGCGCTGGGCGCCGTGCTGCTGATGGCTGGCTGGGGGCTGATCGACATCAAATCGCTGGGGCATATCCGGCGTCTAAGCCGCTTCGAGTTCTGGCTGTGCCTGCTGACCACGGCGGGCGTACTGAGCCTGGGCGTGCTGCCCGGCATCGTGTTTGCCGTGACCCTGGCGATCCTGCGCCTGCTTTACAGCATCTATCAGCCCACCGATGCCGTACTGGGCTGGCTGCCGGGCACCGAAGGCCAAGTGGACATCCGCAAGTTCAAAGACGCCCGCACCGTGCCTGGCCTGGTGGTGTACCGCTTCGACGACGCCATCCTGTTCTTCAATGCTGACTACTTCAAGATGCGCCTGCTTGAAGCCGTGCAAAGCCAGGACCAGCCTAAAGCCGTGCTGTTCGATGCCGAAGCGGTAACCAGCATTGATGTCAGCGGCATCGCCGCCCTGCGCGAAGTGCGTGACACCCTGGCGGCTCAAGGCATCCTCTTCGCCATCGCCCGCGCCCGTGGCACTTTCCTGCGCATGCTGGTGCGCTCGGGGATGGCGCGGGACATGGAAGAAAAACTGCTATTCGGCTCGGTACGCGCGGGGATTCGTGCGTACCGCGTGTGGCGCAACCGAAACCGCAGTGTGCAAGTGACCGAACAGGGTTAGCGGCTTTCATCCTGTTCAACCTGCTGCGCCTTTGCAGGCCCTTTCGCGGGTGAACCCGCTCCTACATGGACTTGTAGGGGCGGGTTTACCCGCGAAAGGGCCTGCACAGACAACACAAAACCATCGCCCTGACACCAACCCTCGCATACCTCGCATGACATGCTAAAGTCGCCCCGTTCCCCGCACCACCCAACGGATCCAGCATGCCCGCACTTGATGCCACCCTTACCCCCTGGCCAGAACTCGCCGCCCGCCACCCCTGCGACGCCCTGCTGCTGGGCAATGGCGCAAGCCGCGCAGTATGGAAGCCGTTCGGCTACTTCTCGCTGTTCGAGCAAGCGCAACGCGCAGGCCGCAAGAAAGGCCTGGCGGTCAGTGACCAGGCACTGTTCAAGTCCTTGGGCACGGAACTGTTCGAGCCGGTGCTCAGCGCCCTCAACACCACCGTGCGTACCAATGCCGCACTGGCCATCAACTCCACCGCGCCGCTGAACCGCTACTACTCGATCAAGGAAGCGTTGATTCACGCTGTGCGCACGGTGCATCTGCCCTGGCCGCTGATGCCGAAGGCCACACTGGCAACCCTCAATCAGGCGCTGCGCGGCTATCGAAGCGTCTACACCAGCAACTACGACCTGGTGCTGCCATGGGCCGTGCAGCACGCCCCGAATGGCTTCGCCGAACTGTTCGACGAACAAGGCTATTTCGACGTGCGACGCACCGGCAGCGAAGGTACCCGGGTGCTGCACCTGCATGGCGGCCTGCACCTGCTCAAGCTGCCCGACGGCACCACCCGCCAGCGCAGCGCTGAAAGCGCCGAACTGCTCGATGGGTTTGCCGTGAATATCCCGGGTGAAGTACCGCTGTTCGTCAACGAAGACCGCAGCGACGAAAAACTGCGCGCTATCCGCAACTCGGACTATCTGAGCTGGTGCCTGGGGCAGCTGGCGCAGGAAAACCAAGGGATATGCCTGTTCGGGCAGCATCTGGACAGCAGTGACCGGCACCTGCTCGACGCTGTGCGCCAAGCCCGTCCGCAACAGCTATCCATTGCCATTCGGCCGCTGGGCGAGGCGTCGGTGATCAATCAGAAGCAGCATTTTGCAGATCGTTTCGGGGATTTGCCGGGGACGGTGCTGCATTTCTTTGATGCCAGCACCCATCCGTTGGGGCAGGCAGCATTGGCTATCGAAGTGCCCTCTGCTCAGCGCTGACAAGGTGCCCGGCAGGCGTACCGGTGGGTGGCGTCAGAGCAACCCATCCGCGCGCAACAACGTTTCCAGGCAATGCTCCTGCACCCCATAGAACGCCTTGAGCTGGGCAATCTTCTCCAGCAACGCCCCGTTATCCCCCGCCTGCCGCCGTTTCACCGCAAGAATCATCTTGTTCTTGTTGGTGTGTTCCAGCGAGATGAACTCGAACACCTTGGTTTCATAGCCACAGGCTTCCAGGTACAGCGCGCGCAGGCTGTCGGTCAGCATTTCGGCCTGCTGGCCCAGGTGCAGGCCATACTGCAGCATGGGTTGCAGCAACCCTGGGCTGTGCAATTGCGGGCGGATCTGCTTGTGGCAGCACGGCGAGCACATGATGATCGCGGCGTTGCAGCGGATACCGGTGTGGATGGCGTAGTCAGTGGCGATGTCACAGGCATGCAAGGCAATCATCACCTCGATGGCCTCAGGCACCACGCTGCGTACATCACCACACTGGAACTCCAGGCCCGGATGGTCGAGGCGTGCGGCCGCGGCGTTGCACAGGTCGACCATGTCCTGGCGCAGCTCCACGCCGGTCACCTGTGCGTCACGGCCCAGACTGTTGCGCAGGTAGTCATGCATGGCAAAGGTCAGGTAGCCCTTGCCCGAACCGAAGTCGGCCACCCGCAGCGCCTGTTCCGTCGACACCGGTGCATTGGCCAGGGCGTGATCGAAGACCTCGATGAATTTGTTGATCTGCTTCCACTTGCGTGACATGGACGGGATCAGTGCGCCTTGTGCGTCGGTCACACCGAGGTCACGCAGAAACGGCCGCGACAGCTCCAGATAACGCTTCTTCTCGCGGTCATGCCCGCTGCCCGCATCGGCCACGCGCGGTGCCTGGGCACCGTGGCGCTGGAGCATCGGTTTGCCCTTCTTGCTGAAGGTCAACTGCACTTCGCCGTCAGCATCGAACAGGTGGGCATTGCGGAAGCTGTCCGGCAGCAGTTCGGCAACCAGCACCTGGGCCTGATCCAGCGGCAGGTTGCGGGTAATGTCGCGGGTCTGGTGGCGGTAGACCAGCGACAGGCACGGCTGGCCCTTGACCTGCAGCGGCTTGGCAATGATCCGTTGCAAGGTCTGGTCGGCACCGACATGGCGCGCCAGCACCAGCTTGACCAGGGTTTCGCCGTACAGGGCGGCGTTCAGCAGGTCGAGAAACTGAGCGCGCGCATCCGGCGCGCAAGAGGCAGAAGTACTGGCGGACATGAAAAGGGGGCCTTGGGTAGCGGAACGCCTATTCTAACGTGCCGCAGGCACCCTGTGGGAGCAGGCTTGCCCGCGAACACCGGCAAAGCCGGTGGCAGACACCGCGTCGCCTGACTCGCGGGCAAGCCCGCTCCTACAGGGAATCCAGCAAGGCTGGGCGCACCTTCAGTCGAGAATCACCAAGCGGTTGGGCAATTCGTTGCGTGCATGGGTTGGCGGCACGTGCTGGCTAAGCAGCTCGCCACACGCTTCGATGCACTCGACAAAGCCCTGCAAGGTGCGGCCCTGGCGCACCTGCTCGGCCAAGCGGGCACCGATGGCCGCGCGGGCTTCGGCATCCAGGCAGTGTTCGATACCCCGATCGACCAGGATCTCCACATGCCGCTCCGCCTCGCTGACGAAAATCAGCACGCCCGTGGCGCCTGCTGTGCGCTGCAGGTTCTGCTCGCGAAACTGCTGGCGGGCCAGGCGCGCGGCACGCCAGCGGCGCAAGGCACGGGGGATCAGCCAGTCGGCCAGGCGCGGGTTGCGCAGCAGCAGGCACAAAACGACGAACAGCAGCACGTTGCCCATCAGCACGCCACGCACGCTGGGCCAAGCCAGCAGCCAGTGCAACAGACCGGGCACGGTCAGTGCCAGCACGGCGGCCCACAACAACGGCCAATACGCATAATCGTCGGCACGACGGGCAAGCACCGTCACCAGTTCGGCATCGGTACGCCGTTCGGCACGGGCAATGGCTTCGGCAATCTGCCGTTGATGGTATTCGTCGAAGGGGGTCATGCCGTCGGTCTCTTGAGCATTCTTATAGTTGTTATCCCAGCATTCGGGGCTTCATCCGCAGGCGACATATTCAGGCATAATCCGCCGCTGGAAGAATTGCCTGCAAATCGTACAACAATAGCCGCCTGAAAACTTCGGTCGCGCACGTATCACCGTGGATACGGCAGAGGCCCCAAAACGGAATTGATGATGAAACTGTCTTTGCTGGGCCTGGCCATGGGCCTTGCCAGTCAGGCGGCCCTCGCCGCCCCCACCGCCCCGCCCCTGCAGGACAAGCAGGCATTCATCGAGCATCTGATCAGCCAGATGACCGAAGCCGAGAAAATCGGCCAGTTGCGCCTGATCAGCATCGGCCCGGAAATGCCCCGCGACAAGATCCGCGAGGAAATCGCCGCCGGCCGTATCGGTGGCACCTTCAACTCCCGCACGGCCCCCGAAAACCGGCCGATGCAGGACGCGGCCATGCGCAGCCGCCTGAAGATCCCGATGTTCTTCGCCTACGACACCGTCCACGGCGAGCGCACCATCTTCCCGATCGGCCTGGGCATGGCCGCTACCTGGGACATGGAGGCCGTCGCCAAGGTCGGCCGCACCGCCGCGATCGAAGCCTCGGCCGACGCCCTGGACATGACGTTCGCGCCAATGGTGGATATCGCCCGTGACCCGCGCTGGGGCCGCACCAGTGAAGGCTTCGGCGAAGACACCTACCTGACCTCGAGAATCGGCCAGGTAATGGTGCGCTCGTTCCAGGGCAGCAGCCCGGCCAACCCCGACAGCATCATGGCCATCGTCAAACATTTCGCCTTGTATGGCGCCGTGGAAGGCGGGCGCGACTACAACACGGTCGATATGAGCCTGCCGAAAATGTACAACGACTACCTGCCACCCTATCGCGCCGCGCTCGATGCGGGTGCCGGTGGCGTGATGGTGGCGCTGAACTCGATCAACGGCGTACCGGCCACCTCCAACACCTGGCTGATGAACGACCTGCTGCGCAAGGAGTGGGGCTTCAAGGGCGTGACCATCAGCGACCACGGTGCCATCCAGGAGCTGATTCGCCACGGCGTCGCCCGTGATGGCCGTGAAGCCGCCAAGCTGGCGATCAAGGCCGGCATCGACATGAGCATGAACGATACCCTGTACGGCGAAGAGCTGCCGGGCCTGCTGAAGTCCGGTGAGGTGACCCAGCGCGAGCTGGACCAGGCGGTGCGTGAAGTGCTGGGTGCCAAGTACGACATGGGCCTGTTCAAAGACCCGTACGTGCGCATCGGCAAGGCCGAAACCGACCTGAAGGACTACTACGGCAACGACCGCCTGCACCGCGAAGCTGCGCGTGACGTGGCACGCCGCAGCCTGGTGCTGCTGGAAAACCGCAACCAGACCCTGCCACTGAAAAAGGCCGGCACCATTGCCTTGGTCGGCCCGCTGGCCGATGCCCCGATCGACATGATGGGCAGCTGGGCCGCCGACGGTAAACCCGTCCACTCGGTGACCGTGCGCGAAGGCTTGCGCCGCGCCGTGGAAGGCAAGGCCAAGCTGGTCTACGCCAAAGGCTCCAACGTCACGGGTGACAAGGCGATACTCGACTACCTGAACTTCCTCAACTTCGATGCCCCGGAAATCGTCGACGACCCACGCCCGCCTGCCGTGCTGATCGATGAAGCAGTCAAAGCGGCGAAGCAATCCGACGTCGTGGTCGCCGTGGTCGGCGAGTCCCGTGGCATGTCCCACGAGTCGTCGAGCCGCACCACCCTGGAGATCCCGGCCAGCCAGCGCGAGCTGATCAAGGCGCTCAAGGCCACCGGCAAACCGCTGGTGCTGGTGTTGATGAACGGCCGGCCGCTGTCGATCAGTTGGGAGCGCGAGCAGGCCGACGCCATCCTCGAAACCTGGTTCGCCGGCACCGAAGGCGGCAATGCCATCGCCGACGTGCTGTTTGGCGACTACAACCCCTCCGGCAAGCTGGCCATTACCTTCCCACGGTCGGTGGGGCAGATCCCGATGTACTACAACCACACCCGCATCGGCCGGCCGTTCACGCCGGGCAAGCCGGGCAACTACACCTCGCAATACTTCGAAGAACCCAACGGGCCGCTTTACCCGTTCGGCTATGGCTTAAGCTACAGCAGCTTCGAGCTGTCGGGCCTGAACCTGTCGAGCAAGGATCTCAAGCGCGGCGATACGCTGGAAGCCAAGGTAACGGTCAAGAACACCGGCAAGGTTGCAGGCGAGACGGTGGTGCAGCTGTACCTGCAGGATGTGTCGGCATCGATGAGTCGCCCAATGAAAGAGCTGAAAAACTTCCAGAAGCTGATGCTTGAACCGGGTGAAACCCGCACGTTGACCTTCCGCATCAGCGAAGACGACCTGAAGTTCTACAATGGCCAGTTGCAGCGGGTTGCCGAACCAGGGGAGTTCAATGTCCAGGTAGGGCTGGACTCCCAGGCGGTGCAGCAGCAGAGCTTTGAATTGCTTTGACTGAAAAAGGCCGCCTGTTCCGGCCTCTTCTCGGGTAAACCCGCGAAGAGGCCGGCCCCGATATCCCGCCACCGGATCCGCCCCCGATGCCCTTTTCCTTTCGCGCCCTGCGTCTGGGGCTGATCACCCTGCTGATCGTGCTGGGTACCGCACTCAGCGCCGGCTGGGCCATGCACCAGGCCAAGCGCCAGGCCATGGAAGACGACGCCAAGCGTGCCAGCCAGCAACTGGGCCTGTACGCCAACGCACTGCACACCCTGATCGATCGCTACCGTGCCCTCCCCGCCGTGCTGGCGCTGGACCCGGAGCTGATCGCAGCCTTGCGCGGCCCGGTCGACGAAAAGGTTCAGAACGCCCTGAACCTCAAGCTCGAACGCATCAATGGCGCCGCCAATTCCTCCACCCTCGAGCTGCTCGACCGCACCGGGCTGGCCATTGCCGCCAGCAACTGGCGGCTGCCCAGCAGCTACGTCGGCTCCAACTACGGTTTCCGCCCCTACTTCAAGCAAACCCGCAGCCAGGGCAGTGGCCGCTTCTATGCCGTGGGCGTGACCAGTGGCGTGCCGGGCTACTTCCTCGCCAGCGCGGTGAACGACGAGCATGGCCGATTCCTTGGCGCCATGGTGGTCAAGCTGGAGTTCCCCGAGCTGGAACGCGAATGGCGACAGGGCAACGATATCCTGTTGGTCAGCGACGCCCGCGGCATCACTTTCATCGCAAACCAGGATGGCTGGCGCTACCGCGAGCTTCAGCCGCTCAGTGGCGCCGACCGTGCCGAGCTGGCCGAAACCCGCCAGTACGACAAGCAACCGCTGGTGCCGCTACACCATCAGGTGCTGACGCGGTTTGCCCCCTACAGCACCCTTAGCCGCGTGCAAGGCCCCGAGGGTAGTACCGAGTACCTGTGGGAAAGCCTGCCGCTGGAAGGCGAAAACTGGACCTTGCACCTGCTGCGCAAACCGCAGGTTGCTGCCGACGGCCGTAATGCCGCGCTTGGCGCCGCCGCCGTCTGGCTGAGCCTGGTGTTCGCCGCCCTTTTCGTCAGCCAACGCCTGCGCCTGGCACGCCTGCGCCAGCGCAGCCGGCAAGAACTCGAACGCCAGGTCGAAGAACGCACCCGCGAGCTGCGCACTGCCCAGGAAGGCCTGGTGCAATCAGCCAAGCTCGCCGCTCTCGGGCAGATGTCGGCGGCCATGGCCCACGAAATCAACCAGCCGCTGACCACCCAGCGTATGCAGCTGGAAACCCTGCGCCTGCTGCTTGACCATGGTCGCTATGACGAAGCGCGGCAAGCGCTGGAGCCACTGGAACAGATGCTCACGCGCATGGCAGCACTTACCAGCCACCTGAAAACCTTTGCCCGCAACAGCCCGATGGGCCTGCGTGAACGCCTTGACCTGGCAACCGTGGTCGACCAGGCCTTGCACCTGCTGGAAGCGCGCCTTCGCAACGAAGAAGTGGAAGTGGCGCTGTACCTGGCACGCCCGGCCTGGGTACGCGGCGATGCCATCCGCCTGGAGCAGGTGCTGATAAACCTCCTGCACAATGCACTCGACGCCATGCTCGACAAGCGTTACAAACGCCTGGAGATCCGCATCGAACCCGACGGGGCACTATGGCGCCTGAGTGTGCTCGACTCGGGTGGTGGCATTGCCGAAGCCGACCTGGCCAAGGTCTTCGACCCGTTCTTCACCACCAAACCGGTGGGGGAAGGGCTAGGGCTGGGCCTGGCCATTTCTTACGGCATCGTCCACGAGGCCGGCGGCCAGCTGCGGGCCGAAAACCTGCCTGGCGGCGCGCGCCTGAGCCTTACCCTGCCCCGTGACCTGGAGCCTGTATGTTGAATTCGGTGATCGTCGTCGATGATGAAGCCAGTATCCGCACTGCTGTCGAGCAATGGCTGAGTCTGTCTGGCTTCAGCGTGCAGTTGTTCGCTCACGCCGAAGCGTGCCTGGCACACCTGCCGCAGCACTTCCCTGGGGTGATCATCAGCGATGTGCGCATGCCGGGCATGGATGGCCTGCAATTGCTCGAACGCCTGCAGGCGAACGACCCCGACCTGCCCGTGATTCTGCTGACCGGTCACGGTGATGTACCGATGGCGGTAGAAGCCATGCGCATGGGGGCCTATGACTTCCTGGAAAAACCCTTCACGCCGCAAGACTTGCTGGGCAGCCTGCGCCGCGCCCTGGAAAAGCGCCAGCTGGTACTTGAGAACCGCCGGCTCCACGAGCAGGCCGACCTCAAGTCACGCCTGGAAGTCACGCTACTGGGCATGTCCCAGGGCCTGCAACAGCTGCGCCGGCAAGTGCTGGACCTGGCCGGCCTGCCGGTGAACGTGCTGATTCGCGGTGAAACCGGCAGTGGCAAGGAGCGGGTGGCCCGCTGCCTGCACGACTTTGGCCCCCGTGCCGCCAAGCCCTTTGTAGCCCTTAACTGCGCAGCCATCCCCGAGTCGTTGTTCGAGGCCGAACTGTTCGGCCATGAGAGCGGCGCCTTCACGGGCGCCCAGGGTAAACGGATCGGCAAGCTGGAATATGCCAACGGTGGCACCGTGTTCCTCGACGAAATCGAGAGCATGCCACTGGCCCAACAGGCCAAGCTGTTGCGGGTGATACAGGAGCAGAAGCTGGAGCGCCTGGGGGCCAACCAGAGCATCAGCGTGGACCTGCGCATCATTGCTGCGACCAAGCCCGACCTGCTCGAGGAGGCTCGTGCCGGGCGCTTCCGCGAAGACCTGGCCTACCGCCTGAACGTGGCCGAATTGCGCCTGGCACCGCTGCGCGAGCGGCGGGAGGACATTCCGCTGCTGTTCGAACACTTTGCCCGTGCTGCAGGGGAAAAGCTGGGGCGCACCCCCCCGCCGCTATCGGCTGCACAGCTGGCGCAGCTGCTGTCACATGATTGGCCTGGCAACGTGCGTGAGCTGGCCAATGCGGCGGAGCGGCATGCGCTGGGGCTAGGTTCGCCAAACATCGAGGTGGCACCTGCCGGGCAGTCGCTGGGCGAGCAGATGGAAGCATTCGAGGCGCAATGCCTGCGCGCGGCCTTGCGTCAGCATGGGGGCGAGATCAAGTCGGTGATGGAGGCGTTGCAACTGCCGCGGCGCACCCTTAACGAGAAGATGCAACGGCATGGGCTGGTGCGCGAGGATTTTGTTGGGCAGGAATGAGCGGAAATCCGCTTATGACCTGCACCTGGTAGGCAAAAAACCGCTTATCACCTCGAGATTCCGGGCTGCTTTGCAGCCCTTCGCAGGCAAGCCCGCTCCCGCAAAGGGCAGCGCAAGCCCCACTACTGTGCCGGTTTTGGGGTATTGGATGCCCTGAAATGAATCAGCCCGCCCCCATTTGGCACACCTTCTGCAATTGCCTTGGCAAGCTGCGCCACGGCGCGCTCCACAAAAACAACGAGAAGGTATCCCTGATGGATAACGCCACCTCCCTGCCCGCCGGGGCGGCCACCGCGCCTGCCGCAGAAAAAACCACCGCCAGCCGCCTGAAGTCGATTTTCAGCGGGTCCATCGGCAACATGGTCGAATGGTACGACTGGTACGTCTACGCCGCATTCTCGCTGTACTTCGCCAAGGCCTTCTTCCCCGCCGGCGACTCCACCGCACAACTGCTAAATACCGCTGCGATCTTCGCCGTGGGCTTCCTCATGCGCCCGATCGGTGGCTGGCTGATGGGCCTGTACGCCGACCGCAAGGGCCGCAAGGCCGCGCTGATGGCGTCGGTACTGCTCATGTGCGCAGGCTCGCTGGTCATCGCCCTGACCCCAGGTTATGAAACCATCGGCGTCGCCGCACCTGTCCTGCTGGTCATCGCGCGCCTGCTGCAGGGCCTGTCGGTGGGTGGTGAATACGGCACCTCGGCCACCTACCTCAGCGAAATGGCCAGCAAGGAGCGCCGTGGTTTCTTCTCCAGCTTCCAGTACGTGACCCTGATCTCTGGCCAGCTCATCGCCCTGGCGGTACTGATCATCCTGCAACAGACCCTGACCACCGAGCAGTTGTACGCCTGGGGCTGGCGCGTGCCGTTCGTGATCGGTGCGCTGTGCGCCGTGGTGGCCCTGTACCTGCGTCGTGGCATGGAAGAAACCGCCTCGTTCACCAAGAAGGAAAAGGCCAAGGAAAGCCTGATGCGCACCCTGCTGCGTCACCCCAAGGAGCTGATGACCGTCGTTGGCCTGACCATGGGCGGCACCCTGGCCTTCTACACCTACACCACCTACATGCAGAAATACCTGGTCAACACCGTGGGCATGAGCATCAGTGACTCAACCACCATCTCGGCCGCCACGCTGTTCCTGTTCATGTGCCTGCAGCCAGTGATCGGTGGTCTGTCCGACAAGATCGGCCGCCGTCCGATCCTGATCGCCTTCGGTGTGCTCGGCACCCTGTTCACCGTCCCCATCCTCAGCACCCTGCACACCATCCAGACCTGGTGGGGTGCGTTCTTCCTGATCATGGCCGCACTGATCATCGTAAGCGGCTATACCTCGATCAACGCCGTGGTCAAAGCCGAGCTGTTCCCTACCGAGATTCGCGCCCTGGGCGTGGGCCTGCCGTATGCCCTGACCGTGTCGATCTTCGGTGGCACCGCCGAATACGTGGCCCTGTGGTTCAAAAGCGCTGGGATGGAGAGCGGCTTTTACTGGTATGTCACCGCCTGTATCGCCTGCTCGCTGCTGGTTTACGCGACCATGAAAGACACCAAGCAGCACTCGCGGATTACCACTGAGTGAATGCGAAGCCGAAATGAAAAGGGCGCACCGTTTCAGGTGCGCCCTTTTCATTTGTTCGATCAGCACTTATGTCGCTGACTAAACATTCTATTCGGCTCACTCGTACCTGAAAGCCGGTTCAGGACATCTCAAGCGCCTGTCGCGGGTCACGACGCTGAGACCAGTTGGCCATCAGCACCAGCACCAGCAACACCCCGCCCAGCACAGCCGAAGAGCCGACCGTGCCGAAGTCCAGGCCGCCCTTTTCATGGGGTTTGGTGAGGAAGTCGCCCAAGGTGGCGCCAAACGGCCGGGTGAGCACGAACGCGACCCAGAACAACACCACGCCGGGAATACGCGTCCAGTAGCGGGCGACCACCACCAGTGCAATGGTACTGCCAATCAACAGCGCACCGCCGGCAAAGCCCAGCCCCGAGTCATCGGCCAGGTAGTCGCCCAGCGCTGTGCCAAGGGTGTTGGAAAACAGGATTGCCACCCAGTAGAACAGCTCGCCCGTTCGGTTCTTGATGCGGTTGACATCCAGCGGGTTGCCGCTAAGGCGCCAGGCCAGGAAGGTAAGCAGCAGGATGCCGATGAGGAGGGCCGATCCCGTGGCATAACCCAGGCCCAGGGTGCGGTCCATGAAGTCGGAGATGGTGGTGCCAGCGGTACTGGTGGAGAGAATCACCAGCCAATACAACATCGGGTGGTAGCGGCGTGAGTAAAGCTGGCCGACCAAGGTCAGCAGGAACACGCTGATCAGCATCAACGAGCTAAGTGCATAGCCGATGTTCAACGTCATCGACAGCAAGTCGCCTGCCGTTTCGCCAAGGGTAGTTGCGCAGATCTTCATGACCCAGAAGGCCAAGGTGATTTGCGGGAGTTTGTTCATTGTTGTGCCGCTCCAGTCTAAGGTGCGGCGATGGTGCTGAGGTGCATCTGAAAAAACGGTTGGTGACGCATGAAAAAAGCGTTGATAGAACTTTGAAACAAGATATTTCGTTCTTAACGCCCCATTAATTCCCGCTCTTCAATCTGCAATGGCTGAGAAAACGACGACGCGAGTGCTTGCAGCGAGTGGATGACCCCGCTGCCTGACTCACGCGCAGCGCACACAGACACATCTATTTATTCGATTTTTATGCGCTATTATTTGCGCTTTTTAATCAAATTTATAGGCGTAGGATTAAACCCATAGAAACAAACAACCTCTCGCACCCTCGGAGCAGCAACCATGAAAAACAAACTGATCCTTACCCTGGCCCTCTCGGTTTTCGCAGCTGGCGCCTTCGCCGAAGATGGCTTCGACCGGACCGACGCTCACACCTTTGCCGCGGTTCAAACCCAGCAAGCCAGCTACGCTGAAGACGGCTTCGACCGCACCGGCGGCCAGCGCTTCGCCGAAGACGGCTTCGACCGCACCGGTGGCCAGCGCTTCGCCGAAGACGGCTTCGACCGCACCGGTGGCCAACGCTTCGCTGAAGACGGCTTCGACCGCACCGGCGGCCAACGCTTCGCTGAAGACGGCTTCGACCGCACCGGTGGCCAACGCTTCGCCGAAGACGGCTTCGACCGCACCGGCGGCCAGCGCTTCGCTGAAGACGGCTTCGACCGCACCAACGCGCACCGCATCAGCTGATACCTGATTGCGAGCACCCAGCCCGGCTTCGGCCGGGCTTGATCATTTGCACACGAGCTCAGGCTTGGCACACTAGGCACCTTGTCCACCAGGAGGTAGGGCCAACAAGCCCAGCACAGATGTATTACTACGAACCCGCCAAAGGCCACGGCCTGCCGCACGACCCGTTCAATGCCATCGTCGGTCCCCGCCCTATCGGCTGGATCTCCTCTCAGGACCGCGAAGGCCGCCTGAATCTGGCGCCTTACAGCTTCTTCAATGCGTTCAACTACATCCCGCCGATCATCGGTTTCTGCAGCGTCGGGCGCAAAGACAGCCTGAACAACATCGAGCAGACCGGTGAGTTCGTCTGGAACCTGGCCACCCGCCCACTGGCCGAGCAAATGAACCTGAGCTGCGCACCGGTTGCTGCCGAAGTGAACGAATTCGAATTGAGCGGCCTCACTGCCGCACCGTCTAGCATCGTCAAGGTGCCGCGCGTGGGTGAAACGCCGGTAGCCTTCGAGTGCAAGGTCAGCCAGATCGTCCAGCTCAAGCGCGCCGACCAGCAAGAGGTGCCCAGCTGGCTGATCCTTGGGGAAGTGGTGGCGGTGCACATTGCCGAGCACCTGTTGAACAACGGCATCTACGATACCGCTGCCGCCGAGCCGATCCTGCGTGGGGGTGGCCCGGCGGATTATTTCGAGCTGGGCAACCTGTTCAAGATGGCCCGGCCGCCGGCCTGATCACCAGACCAGCTCACCCTCTTCGCTGACGCCCTGCAGGCGTTGCAGCTCGGCGGTGGCCGCTTCGTCGGCGGCCACAGCGCCCTTGAACACCTGCCCGTCGAGAACCTTGTGAAAACGCGGCGCGCCGCCCATGCCCAAGGCTTTGACTGCGATGGCCGCGTTGTAGCCGCCACCGTCCACCGGCACCATCGCCGATACCGCTTCGAAATGAGTGAATTCCCTACGTGCCATGTTGCTGTCCGCGTGATTGAACAAGGGCGTCACTTTACCTCATCCACGCTCAATCGAAGGTATGCAAGTCCAGGCTGCTGACCACCTGAGCCTGCACCAGCTCACCGAACACCTCCAGTGTCGGTGAAGCAAAGTAGCCACTCATCGCCTGCTGGTCCTGCCAGCTTCCGCTGAGCAACCACAGGTCAGCATCAGCCTGAGAACGCTGCACGGTGAAACTCAGGCATCCCGGTGCACGCAGCGAGGGCTCGAGCAGGTCACGCAGGCGCGCGCCCAGCTCTGCCGAGCGCCCGCTGCTGGCACGGATGAAAGCAAGGTGGGTGACCGGTTGTTTAAGGGTCATTGCACAATCTCCTTGAAGCAGGCGGACGGAAAGGCCAGGCTGCCAAGGTTAGGCGCTCACCCGCGCGGCGCGTTAGGCCATTACTGCATGTCGATTGCCTGATCCTGTAGCGCGGCAGGATCAGGCAATCGACATGCAGCTTTCGACTAGCGCCCGTCTTTGCCCAAACCTATGCTGCGTCGGTCAGCAGAGGAAAGCCATCATGACCACCGCCACGTCCACCGAACCGACCCTGGAACTGCAGCGCCTGGAGCTGGCCGAGCTGATCAACCGCCACGCGGGCGAGCCCTATGGCCCAGCATCGGCCATCGATGACCTGTACCTGGTGCGTTACACCGAAAATGTGCGTTCTGTACCCACCCTGGCGCAGCCTGCCCTGTGCATCCTTGCCCAGGGCAGCAAAAGCCTGTTCCTGGGTGACGAGCAATACGCCTACGACCCACTGCATTACATGGTCGTTTCGGTGACCTTGCCACTCAGTGCCGTGAGGCTGGATGCCAGCCCCGAGAACCCAAGCCTGGGCCTGCGCATGGACCTGGACCCGGCCGAGATCAGCCAGCTGATCGCCGAGAGCGGACCGATGCTGGTACCCAATCGACCTTCCGGCCGGGGTTTGTATGTGGAAAGAACTGATGCCGCGTTACTCGATGCCCTGCTGCGGTTGCTGCGGCTGCTGGACACCCCGCGCGACATCGCAATGCTGGCGCCGCTGTTCCGCCGCGAGATTCTCTACCGCCTGCTGCGTGGGCCGCAGGGTTACCGGCTGTATGAAATTGCCTTGGCCAACAGCCAGACCCACCGGGTTTGCCAGGCCATCACTTGGCTCAACAACAACTTCCAACAGCCGCTGCGTATCGAGGACCTGGCCCGTGAGGTCAACCTCAGCACCTCGACCTTGCACCACCGCTTCAAGGCCGTGACCTCGATGAGCCCGCTTCAGTACCAGAAGCAACTGCGCCTGCAAGAGGCGCGGCGGCTGATGTTGAACGACGGGCTGGAGGCGGCGGTGGCGGCTTATCGGGTGGGTTATGAAAGCCCGTCGCAATTCAGCCGTGAATACAGCCGGCTTTACGGCGCGCCGCCAATTCGCGATGTGGCTCGGTTGCGGGCTACTGCGGTCTGAAGCTCAACACTCGCCTGCACCGGCGCTTTCGCGGGTAAACCCGCTCCTACAGGTTTTTGCACACATGCGAAAATTGCGTGGCACCTGCAGGAGCGGGTGAACCCGCGAAGCGGCCGCTACAGGCAATCGCAATGCTTCAACCCAACACCGCGGCCTGCCACTGATTCTGGTCCACCTGAATCAAGGTCGGCCCCTTGCGCTCCACCGCTTGCCCGAGCGCGGCCTGCAATTGGGCAATATCGGCCACGTTCTCTGCTGCCGCGCCCAACGCTCGCGCCACGCCGATGAAATCCGGGGTATGGATATCCACCCCGACCGGCTCGATCGTCCGATTGACCATGTATTTCTTGATTTCCTCGTACCCCTGGTTATTCCACAGCAGCACGATCAGCGGTACCTGTGCCTCCACTGCACTGGCCAGTTCCGGCAGGGTGAACTGCAAACCACCATCACCAATCAGGCACACCGCCGGAGCGCGTTCGACGGCCTGCTCGGCACTGCCCAACCAGGCGCCCATGGCTGCTGGCAACGCATAACCCAAGGTGCCGTAACCGGTCGAGGCGTTGAACCAGCGGCGTGGCTGCTCCATGTCGAGTGTCAGGTTGCCGGTGTACACAGGTTGGGTCGAGTCGCCCACCAGAATCGCATCAGGCAGGCGCTCCAGTATGGCGCTCAGCAAACGCGTCTGGCTCAGGGTGGGCTGGTCCCAGTTTGCCGCCAGGACCTTGCGCAGGTCGGCCACGCGGGCCACGCCCCAAGTGCTTTCGTGCACTGGCTGCGGCTGAGCTTGCAGGGCACCGAGCAGCGCTTCGGCTGCCAGCTCGGCATCGGCTACCAGCGCCAGCTCCGGCAGATAATTACGCACGGTCTGGTCCGGGTCGATGTCAATGCGCAGCAGCCTGCCCGGGATCTCGAAGCCTCCCTTGAAGGTCACGTCATAATCGGTTTCAGCCAGTTCGGTACCGATCGCCAGCACCACGTCGGCCTCGGCCACCAGCGCCCGTGTGGCGGGTAACGACTGGGTCGAGCCGATCTGCAATGGGTGGCTGGCAGGCAGCAAGCCTTTGGCATTGATGGTCAGCGCCACCGGGGCCTGAAGGTGTTCGGCCAGGCGTGCCAGCGCAGCGCCCGCAGCCAACGCCCCGCCACCGGCCAGAATCAGCGGCCGACGTGCACTGGCCAGTCGCTCAGCCATCTGCGCCACTGCCTGCGGTGCAGCCCCTGCCCGACTGCCCCGTACAGGGCGGCCCGGCAGCAGGAAGTCGGCCGGTTCAACCAGCACATCGAGCGGGATTTCGATATGCACCGGGCGTGGCCGGGCACTGTCGAACACGGCAAATGCCCGGGCCAGCACCTGCGGCAAGTCGGCTGCACTCATCAAGGTGTGGGAAAACGCCGCCACACCCGATACCAGCGCGGCTTGGTTGGGCAGTTCGTGCAGCTTGCCACGGCCACCGCCCAGCTGGTCACGGGACTGCACGCTGGAAATCACCAGCATCGGGATCGAGTCGGCATAGGCCTGGCCCATGGCAGTGGTGATATTGGTCATGCCCGGGCCGGTGATAATGAAGCACACCCCGGGTTTGCCGCGGGTGCGCGCATAGCCGTCAGCCATGAACCCAGCACCTTGCTCATGACGTGGGGTGATGTGGCGAATGGAAGAGCCCGCCAGGCCACGATAGAGCTCCACGGTATGTACACCGGGGATGCCGAAGACATGATCGACGCCATAGCCTTCAAGGAGTTTGACCAGTACTTCGCCGCAGGTTGCCATCAGGGATCACCATGAATCGTGTTGGGGTATGCCCTTATTGGACCCAAGCCACGGCTATCGCCACAATGTAAAAAAACACATACTAGCCATGTCCTGTGATCATGGCTTACTGCAATGAAACGCCTCCCGCCCCTGCCTGCCCTGCACACGTTTCTGGTCACCGCCCAGCACTGCAACTTCACCCGCGCCGGGCAGCAGTTGCACATCACCCAGGGCGCTGTCAGCCGCCAGATTGCAGCCCTCGAAGAACACCTCGGTTATGCCCTGTTCAAGCGCGAGGCGCGTGGGTTGAGCCTGACCCGTGAAGGCCTGGACTGGCTGCCACGGGTGCAGCAGGTGTTCGCCCTGATCGAACAAGGGGTACGCGAGGTGGGTGAGCACAGCACTACCTTGCAGCTGAAGGCACCAACCTGCGTAATGCGCTGGCTGCTGCCGCGTCTGATGGAGTGGCAGGCACTGCGCCCGGATGTGCCGGTTGAGCTGACCACGACCGTGCAGCACGGGGTGGATTTCCGTCGCGAGGGCTTCGATGCGGCAGTGGTCTACGGCGATGCGCCGAACCACGGGCTGCAGGTGCGCAAGCTGTTCGATGAGCAGCTGACCCCAGTGTGCGCACCGTCACTGCGTGAAGGGCCAGTGCCGTTGCAGCAGGTGGAAGACCTGGCACGACATATGTTGCTGCATCCCTCGCGGGATGAACACGACTGGCGGTTGTGGTTGCAGGCGGCTGGAGTGACGCTCGCCACACATGGGCCTAAACAACATTTCGAGACACTGGACATGGCGATGGCCATGGCCTCGCAGGGGACCGGGGTGGCAATCGGTGACTGGTCGCTGATTGGCGATGACCTGCGCGGTGGGCGGTTGTGCATGCCGTTTGCGCTGAAGGTGCTGACAGGCAAGGGGTATTACCTGGTGAGCCAGGCCAGGAGCGTACCGCCGGGGCTGCTGGAATTGCTGGACTGGCTGGAGGGCCAGGCCAGCCTGTGACGGCCCTTTCGCAGGCTCGCCCGCTCCCACAGGTTTGCACAGGCCTTGGTAGCTGTACGGTACCCATGGGAGCGGGCATGCCCGCAACGCAGGCGACTCAATAGCCGACTGTGAACCGTTGCCGCGAGTGCTGCGGCTTCTCCAGCTCATCCAGCATGGCAATCGCATAGTCGGCAAACGTGATCCAGCTCTTGCCGTCCGCACCGATCAACAGATGATCCTTGCCCAGCGTATAGTGACCTCTGCGCTCACCCTCAACGAACTCAGCCGAAGGCGAAAGGAAGGTCCAGTCCAGGTTCGGCTCGCGCCGCAGCGCCTCCAGAAAACGCACGCCGGCACTGGCCTCGGCTTTATACGCCTCCGGGAAATCCGGGCTGTCGATCACCCGGTGCCCTGACGGCAGCAACAAGCTACCGGCGCCACCCACCACCAGCAGGCGCTTGACCCCGGCGCGCTTCACCGGCTCGATGATGGCGTGCGGCTCCATTGTCGAGAAATGCGCGGCACTCAACACAGCGTCCATACCTGCGACCGCTGCCTGCAGGGCCGCGCTGTCCGTGGCATCCAGCGACTTGACGGTCACACCCTCACGCCCTTCAAGCGTGGAAGGGTCGCGGGCTATGGCCAGTACACGGTGACCACGGCGCAGGGCCTCTTCCAGTAACTGGCTGCCAGCACGGCCGGTGGCACCGATGATTGCGATCTTGCTCATGAAATACTCTCCATCAGTTGAACGGAATGACCGCCCTTGGTGACCTTCGCCGCCAGCGCCAAGGCTCTCGTCTGCCGGCTTCGGGTAACGCCTTCTACCAAACAATGCGCATAGCTTAGTTACCCGATTCGTCACAAAAAATGCGATGCTCAGACATAGTTTGTTTCTGAAATCGGGCAAATCATGGACCGTCTCAACGCCATGCGTGTATTCGTCACAGTCATCGACCTGGGCAGCCAGTCGGCGGCGGCGGATTATCTGCAATTATCGCGGCCGGTCGTGTCGCGCTACCTGGCAGAGTTGGAAGACTGGGTTGGCACGCGGCTGATGCAGCGAACCACGCGCAAGCTCAGCCTCACGGCAGCCGGCCAGGAAACCCTGCCTCGCTGCCGGCAACTGCTGGAACTGGCCGGCGACCTGCAGGCCGCCGTGCAGCAGCCGGAAGACGCACCAAGGGGGGCACTGCGTATCAGCGTCAGTACCTCATTCGGCCAGGCACAGCTGGTGGATGCAGTGGCCGCCTATGTGCGGCGCTTTCCTGACGTGAAGGTAGAACTGCAGATGCTCGACCGCACCGTCAACCTGGTGGACGAGCGCATCGACCTGGCCATTCGCACCAGCAATGACGTGGACCCCAGCCTCATCGCCCGGCGCCTGAGTGTGTGCCGCTCGGTCGTGTGCGCGGCACCCGCCTACCTGAATGAGCGAGGCACGCCGCAACGGGTTGAGGAACTGAGCCGGCACAACTGCCTGACCCATGCCTACTTCGGACACAGCTTGTGGCATTTCACGGTAGCCGGCCAGCAGGTCGCCGTGCCCGTATCCGGAAACATCAGTGCCAACGAGGTGATGACCCTGCAAAGGGCTGCGCTGGCTGGCGCAGGTATCACCATGCTGCCAACCTACCAGGCCGCAGACGCCATACGCCGGGGTGAACTGGTGCGTCTGCTGCCCGAGGCCAAACCGCGGGAACTGAACCTGAATGCGGTGTATACGTCGCGCAAACACATGCCGGCGACCTTGCGCAGCATGCTGGATTTCCTGGTGCAGCGTTTCAAGGACGAACCGGCGTGGGATCGGGATCTATACTAGTGGCGTACACCCCTATCGCTGTCACGGGAGGTGAGCACCATGGGCATCAAATCCAGAAGAGTCGCCCTTGTCATGGCCCTTACCGCTGCCGCAGGGCTGTATGGCTCAGCCTGCTGGCGCGCCGAACTGCTACGCAGCCAGCCCAGCATCGCCAATAGTTGCGAGCAGGCACATTGCGTGCCTCACAGTGCAACCTTGAGCGCCGTCCGTTGAATGGACGGCGCCCTGCTGATCACTCTTCGACGCTCATGTATTCCTTGGCCCAGCGGATGTAGTCTTCAGGCTGGGTGTAGGTGTGCGAGAGTTCGGTGGCACTGAGGTTTTCCGACTTGTTCTGCCGACCACGCTGCAGCCGCAGGCAGTCGTAAGTGGCCTTGATCGCGGCAAAGTAAGCCGCATGGCCATCGACCACGATGCGCACGCCCAGACGCGCCAGGCGCTCGTCATCGCGCAGGTTCGGGTTGCCATAGGTAACCAGCATCAGCGGCACAGTCAGGTGCTCGGCAATCTGCTCGAGCTGCTCGAAGTCTTTGACCCCGACCATGCAGATGCCATCAGCGCCCGCCTTCTGGTAGCTCTGGGTACGCACGATGATTTCTTCGGTGCTGAGTACGCCCGCGTTGGTACGGGCAATGATCGACAGGGACGAATCGACTCGTGCCTCCAGCGCCGCGCGGATCTTGCCAACGCCCTCCTCGACCGGGATCAGGTCAGTGGACTTGCGCCCGAACTGGGCAGGCAGCAGGGTGTCCTCGATGGTCAGTGCGGCCACACCGGCGCGCTCCAGTTCGATCACCGTGCGCATCACGTTCAGTGCGTTGCCATAGCCATGGTCGGCGTCGGCCAGTACCGGCAGTTGCGCGACCCGACCAATGCGGGTGGCCTGCTCGACGAACTCGCTGAGGGTGATCAGAGCGAAGTCTGGAGCAGCCAGTACCTGCAACGAAGCGACCGAACCGCCGAGGATACCGACTTCGAAGCCCAGGTCTGCGGCAATGCGTGCCGACATCGGGTCGAACACCGAGGCAGTGTGGAAACACGAACCCGAAGCGAGCAGCTCGCGGAAGGCAAAACGCAGATCTTGGTGGGAAGCCTTGGGCATGATCACTCCGCAAAAAAGTTGAAATTTGAACGGTAACTACCGACCCCTGTAATCGGGTCTACCTGACCTGTTCCAACCGTCGCCATCTGGGCGGTCATGCTCGACATGCAGGCAGAGGAATAAAAGGTGTGGGAGACAGCGGACTGAAAAACCTGAGTCAATATGCTGCACCAACCTGGTGCAAGCCCCGGATTTCAGCCTCTGTGGCATACCAACGATATCACGCAGCCATGCCGCACTGGATGAATGCGCCAATGCCGATCTTGCATAGGGGATGCAGATAGTACATAGGAAGCTACCTAACTCAGGTTACAATCCGAGGGCTTCTGTGAGAGCAGGCTTGCCCGTGAAGGGGCCGCCATAGACAAACAAGGTATTCCCGTGACCGCCGCCCTGCCCCCCACCGCCCTGCGCAACGTGCTCACCGCCCTGATGCTGGCCATCTTCCTCGGCGCACTGGACCAGACCATCGTCGCCGTCTCGCTGCCCGCCATCTCGGCGCAGTTCAGCGATGTCGGCCTGCTGGCCTGGGTCATCTCCGGTTATATGGTGGCCATGACCGTGGCCGTGCCGATCTACGGCAAACTGGGCGACCTTTACGGCCGGCGCCGGATGATCCTCACCGGCATCAGCCTGTTCACCCTGGCCTCCATTGCCTGCGCCATGGCCCAGGACATGCCGCAACTGGTGCTGGCCCGGGTACTGCAGGGTATCGGCGCAGGCGGGATGGTCTCGGTGAGCCAGGCAATCATTGGCGACTTCGTGCCCCCACGCGAACGCGGCCGCTACCAGGGCTACTTCAGCAGCATGTACGCTGCGGCCAGCGTGGCCGGGCCAGTGCTGGGCGGCTGGTTGACCGAGTACCTGTCGTGGCGCTGGGTGTTCTGGATCAACCTGCCGCTGGGGCTGGTCGCCTTGTGGGCCATTCGCCGTGCGCTCGCTGACATGCCGGTGCAGCGTCGCGAGGCACAGGTGGACTACCTTGGCGCCATGCTGTTGATTCTCGGCCTTGGCAGCCTGCTGCTGGGCATCACCTTGGTGGGCCAGGGCCACGCCTGGGCCGACCCGGCCGTGCTGGCGCTGTTCGGCTGCGCCCTACTGGGCCTGGCGCTTTTCATCGCACACGAACGCCGCTGCCCAGAGCCGCTGCTGCCGCTCAGCCTGTTTGGCAACCGTGTGGCAGTGCTGTGCTGGGCGGTGATCTTCTTCGCCAGCTTCCAGTCCATTTCCCTGACCATGCTCATGCCCTTGCGTTACCAGAGCATTACCGGCGCCGGTGCCGACAGCGCCGCCCTGCATCTGCTGCCGCTGGCCATGGGGCTGCCCATGGGCGCCTTCACAGGTGGCCGCATGACCAGCCGGACCGGGCGCTACAAGCCACAGATCCTGGCCGGTGCACTGCTGATGCCAGTGGCCATTTTCGCGATGGCACTGACTCCGCCGCAATCAGCGTTGCTCAGTGCGCTGTGCATGCTGCTGACCGGTATAGCCTGCGGGCTGCAATTCCCGACCTCACTGGTGGGCACACAAAGCGCGGTGGCCAGCAGGGACATCGGCGTGGCCACCAGCACCACCAACCTGTTCCGCTCGCTGGGCGGAGCCATGGGCGTAGCGTGCATGTCCAGCCTGTTGCTGACACTGCTGCTTCAAGGGGGTTTCGAATTGCCGGGTAATGCGTTGCTGGGGAGTTTGAAGGCCGCAGAGGTGGATCTGGTGACTCAAGGGCGGTTGCTGGAGACGTTCAGGCAACTGCTGATGGGGAGTGCGCTCGTCGCGGTGCTGGGACTGTTCGCGGCATTTGCTTTGCCTGACCGGCAATTGCGCGGCCGCTGAAGTTTGCACACGCGCTGCCGACTTGTGGTGCGAACAGCTGCAAGGCGGCGGCGACCTTAATCTCCCCTTAACACAAAGGGGAAACACTCCCTCACAATCCTTAACAAAGTGTCATTTGCGCAGAGCCGGGCTCAAGCGCAGCATATCCAGCCCGGTGTCGACCCATTTTTCGACATCACCCAACAGATCGACACTGTCAGGCAGCAATAGCCAGCGCCCGATCAGGCCATCGACATAGGCAAACATGGCCACCGCCGCGCGCTCGGCATCCAGCTCGCCAGGCAACTGGCCCCGGCGTACGGCATTGGCCAGCGCCAGGGTGATGCCCTTGTGGCAATCCAGCACCGCATTCTGGCGCTGCTGGCGAATTTCACACATGTCATCGGTGAACTCGCACTTGTGATGCAGGATTTCATTGATACGCCGGGTTCGGGCATCGAGCACCAGCTCGTTGAACACTTGCAACAGCAGCTTGCGCATTCAGCCAAGCGGGTCGACTTCATCCTCGCTTTCGCTCGCCCGCGCCAAATGGTCATGGGTCTCGTGCAGGCTGTCGAGCAACGCCTGCACCAGCTCGGCCTTGTTGTTGAAGTGCCAGTAGATCGCCCCCCGCGTCACACCCGCCAGTTCGGCGATGTCGGCCAGGGTGGTTCGCGCAACCCCGCGCTTGTAGAAGGCCCTTTCCGCCGCCTCGATGATCTGGGCACGGGTTTCCTGGGCTTCTTCTTTGGTTCGACGGACCATGGCAGTACAACCTCATCTGGCCCGAACGCGCAGCGCGTGCGGGGAACGCTCCGGGGGCACCTCTGCCGGGGCCTCTCGGATAAGCTAATCAAGCGCTGAGGCTGTACCTGAGTACCACCCAGCAGTATTTACAAACAACCATGAATGTAAGTATATTCCTTAGCAAGCTATTTATCCACCGGATAGCATTTTTTCCAGATCAAGATCTCTTCCATTACTCTTGAGCGTCTCCCTGCTCCAGCGACCCGAGGATCCTCATGCAATTCAAGCCAGCCGTTACCGCTCTGGTTTCCGCCGTCGCCCTGGCAACCCTGCTCAGTGGCTGTAAGAAAGAAGAAGCAGCGCCAGCGGCGCAGGCTCCTCAGGTCGGCGTCGTGACCATCCAGCCGCAAGCCTTCACCCTCACCTCGGAATTGCCGGGGCGAACCAGTGCCTACCGCGTCGCCGAAGTGCGCCCGCAGGTCAACGGCATCATCCTCAAGCGCCTGTTCAAGGAAGGCAGTGAGGTCAAGGAAGGCCAGCAGTTGTATCAGATCGACCCTGCCGTGTACGAAGCCACCCTGGCCAATGCCAAGGCCAACCTGCTGGCTACACGCTCACTGGCCGAACGTTACAAGCAACTGATTGACGAACAGGCCGTCTCCAAACAGGAGTACGACGACGCCAATGCCAAACGATTGCAGGCTGAGGCTTCGCTCAAGAGCGCACAGATCGACCTGCGCTACACCAAGGTTCTGGCGCCAATCAGCGGCCGTATCGGTCGCTCTTCGTTCACCGAGGGTGCACTGGTGAGCAATGGCCAGACCGACGCCATGGCCACCATCCAGCAGCTCGATCCTATTTATGTCGACGTTACCCAGTCCACCGCCGAGCTGCTCAAGCTGCGCCGTGACCTGGAAAGCGGCCAGCTGAAGAAGGCCGGCGACAACGCCGCCTCGGTTCAGCTGGTACTGGAAGACGGCAGCCTGTTCAAGCAGGAAGGCCGCCTGGAGTTCTCCGAAGTCGCGGTGGACGAGACCACCGGCTCGGTGACCCTGCGCGCGCTGTTCCCCAACCCCGATCACACCCTGCTGCCAGGCATGTTCGTGCATGCGCGGCTCAAGGCCGGGGTCAACGCCAACGCCATCCTGGCACCGCAACAAGGCGTGACCCGCGACCTCAAAGGCGCACCCACCGCCCTGGTGGTCAACCAGGAGAACAAGGTCGAACTGCGCCAGCTCAAGGCCAGCCGTACCTTGGGTAGCGACTGGCTGATCGAGGAAGGCCTCAACCCGGGTGACCGCCTGATCACCGAAGGGCTGCAGTACGTGCGCCCAGGCGTCGAGGTGAAGGTCAGCGATGCCACCAACGTCAAGAAGCCGGCCGGCCCTGATCAGGCCAACGCGGCGAAAGCAGACGCCAAAGCGGAGTAAACCATGTCGAAGTTCTTTATCGATCGCCCGATCTTCGCCTGGGTGATCGCCTTGGTGATCATGCTGGTCGGGGCCTTGTCTATCCTGAAGCTGCCGATCAACCAGTACCCCAGTATCGCGCCGCCGGCCATCGCCATCGCCGTGACCTACCCGGGCGCCTCGGCGCAAACCGTGCAGGACACCGTGGTGCAGGTGATCGAGCAGCAGCTCAACGGTATCGACAACCTGCGTTATGTGTCGTCGGAAAGTAACTCCGACGGCAGCATGACCATTACCGCCACCTTCGAACAGGGTACCAACCCCGACACCGCGCAGGTACAGGTACAGAACAAGCTGAACCTTGCCACCCCGCTGCTGCCGCAGGAAGTGCAGCAGCAAGGTATCCGCGTCACCAAAGCAGTGAAGAACTTCCTGCTGGTGATTGGTCTGGTCTCCGAAGACGGCAGCATGACCAAGGACGACCTGGCCAACTACATCGTCTCGAACATGCAGGACCCGATCTCGCGTACCGCGGGTGTAGGTGACTTCCAGGTGTTCGGTGCGCAGTACGCCATGCGTATCTGGCTCGATCCGGCCAAGCTGAACAAGTTCCAGCTGACCCCGGTCGACGTCAAGACCGCTGTGGCCGCACAGAACGTGCAGGTGTCTTCCGGCCAGCTCGGCGGCCTGCCAGCCCTGCCGGGCACACAGCTGAACGCCACCATCATCGGCAAGACCCGCCTGCAAACCGCCGAGCAGTTCGAGAACATTCTGCTCAAGGTCAACAAAGACGGTTCACAGGTGCGTCTGGGTGACGTCGCCCAAGTGGGCCTGGGGGGTGAAAACTACGCAGTCAGCGCCCAGTTCAACGGCAAGCCGGCTTCCGGCCTGGCGGTAAAACTGGCAACCGGCGCCAACGCCCTGGACACCGCCAAGGCACTGCGCGAGACCATCAAAAGCCTGGAACCGTTCTTCCCGCCGGGGGTCAAGGCGGTATTCCCGTATGACACCACCCCCGTGGTCACCGAATCGATCAGCGGCGTGATCCACACCCTGATCGAAGCCGTGGTGCTGGTGTTCCTGGTGATGTACCTGTTCCTGCAGAACTTCCGCGCCACCATCATCACCACCATGACCGTACCGGTCGTATTGCTGGGTACCTTCGGTATCCTTGCCGCCGCGGGCTTCAGCATCAACACCCTGACCATGTTCGCCATGGTCCTGGCCATCGGCTTGCTGGTGGACGACGCCATCGTCGTGGTGGAGAACGTCGAGCGGGTCATGTCCGAAGAAGGCTTGCCGCCCAAGGAAGCGACCAAGCGCTCGATGGAACAGATCCAGGGCGCCCTGGTGGGTATCGCCCTGGTGCTCTCGGCCGTACTGCTGCCCATGGCGTTCTTTGGCGGCTCCACGGGTGTGATTTACCGGCAGTTCTCCATCACCATCGTCTCGGCCATGGGCCTGTCGGTGCTGGTTGCGCTTATCTTCACCCCGGCGCTCTGCGCAACCATGCTCAAACCGCTGAAGAAGGGCGAGCACCACACTGCCAAAGGCGGCTTCTTTGGCTGGTTCAACCGCAACTTCGACCGCAGCGTCAACGGCTACGAGCGTAGCGTAGGCACCATCCTGCGCAACAAGGTGCCATTCCTGCTGGCCTATGCGCTGATCGTGGTCGGCATGATCTGGCTGTTCGCCCGCATCCCTACCGCGTTCCTGCCAGAAGAAGACCAGGGCGTACTGTTCGCTCAGGTGCAGACCCCGGCCGGTTCCAGTGCCGAGCGCACGCAGGTCGTGGTCGACCAGATGCGTGAATACCTGCTCAAGGACGAAGCCGATACCGTATCGTCGGTGTTCACGGTCAACGGTTTCAACTTCGCAGGCCGCGGCCAGAGCTCAGGCATGGCCTTCATCATGCTCAAACCCTGGGATGAACGCTCGAAGGAAAACAGCGTGTTCGCCCTGGCCCAGCGCGCCCAGCAGCACTTCTTCACCTTCCGCGATGCGATGGTGTTCGCCTTCGCCCCGCCAGCGGTGCTTGAACTGGGTAACGCCACCGGCTTCGACGTGTTCCTTCAGGACCGCGGCGGTGTCGGCCACGCGAAGTTGATGGAGGCACGCAACCAGTTCCTGGCCAAAGCTGCGCAGAGCAAGATCCTCAGCGCCGTGCGCCCGAACGGCCTGAACGATGAACCGCAGTACCAACTGACCATTGATGACGAACGTGCCAGCGCCTTGGGCGTGACCATTGCCGACATCAACAACACCCTGTCGATTGCCTTGGGTGCCAGCTACGTCAACGACTTCATCGACCGTGGCCGGGTCAAGAAGGTGTACATCCAGGGCGAACCCAGCGCGCGGATGAGCCCGGAAGACCTGCAAAAATGGTACGTGCGCAACGGCGCAGGCGAGATGGTGCCGTTCTCCTCCTTCGCCAAAGGCGAATGGACCTACGGTTCGCCGAAGCTGTCGCGTTACAACGGTGTCGAAGCGATGGAAATCCTCGGTGCACCGGCGCCTGGTTACAGTACCGGTGAAGCCATGGCCGAGGTCGAGCGCATTGCAGGCGAGCTGCCGAGCGGTATCGGCTTCTCCTGGACCGGCATGTCCTACGAGGAAAAACTCTCCGGCTCGCAGATGCCGGCGCTGTTCGCCCTCTCGGTGCTGTTCGTGTTCCTGTGCCTGGCGGCCCTGTACGAAAGCTGGTCGATCCCGATCGCTGTGGTGCTGGTGGTACCGCTGGGCATCATCGGTGCACTGATCGCCACCAGCCTGCGCGGCCTGTCCAACGACGTGTACTTCCTGGTTGGCCTGTTGACCACCATCGGTCTTGCGGCGAAAAACGCCATTTTGATCGTGGAATTCGCCAAGGAGCTGCACGAACAAGGCCGTAGCCTGTACGACGCAGCGATCGAAGCGTGCCGCATGCGTCTGCGCCCGATCATCATGACCTCGCTGGCGTTCATCCTGGGCGTGGTGCCGTTGACCATCGCCAGCGGCGCCGGCGCCGGCAGCCAGCACGCCATCGGTACTGGCGTGATCGGCGGTATGATCAGTGCGACCGTGCTGGCTATCTTCTGGGTACCACTGTTCTTCGTCGCAGTGTCGTCGCTGTTCGGCAGCAAAGAGCCGGAAAAAGACGTCACCCCTGAAAATCCACGTTATGAGGCTGGGCAATGACCAAGTCTTTGTTGTCCCTGGCGGTAACCGCTTTCATTCTTGGCGGCTGCTCGCTGATCCCTGACTACCAGACCCCAGAGGCGCCGGTGGCTGCGCAGTGGCCGCAAGGCCCTGCTTACTCGCCGACGCAATCAGCGGATGTTGCCGCTGCTGAACAGGGCTGGCGCCAGTTCTTCCACGACCCGGCGCTGCAACAGCTGATCCAGACCTCGCTGGTCAATAACCGCGACCTGCGCGTCGCGGCGTTGAACCTCGAGGCCTACCGTGCGCAATACCGCATTCAGCGCGCCGACCTGTTCCCGGCGGTTTCGGCCACCGGCAGCGGCAGCCGCCAGCGTGTCCCGGCGAACATGTCGCAAACAGGCGAATCTGGCATCACCAGCCAGTACTCGGCCACCTTGGGCGTCAGCGCCTACGAGCTGGACCTGTTCGGCCGCGTGCGCAGCCTGACCGAGCAGGCCCTGGAAACCTACCTCTCCAGCGAGCAGGCGCGTCGTTCCACGCAAATTGCCCTGGTCGCCAGCGTGGCCAACGCCTACTACACCTGGCAGGCCGACCAGGCCCTGTTCAAGCTGACCGAAGAAACGCTGAAGACCTACGAGGAAAGCTACAACCTCACCCGTCGCAGCAACGAGGTCGGCGTGGCATCGGCCCTGGACGTCAGCCAGGCGCGTACCGCCGTGGAAGGCGCCAGGGTCAAGTACTCGCAGTACCAGCGCCTGGTCGCCCAGGACGTCAACAGCCTGACCGTGCTGCTGGGCACCGGCATTCCTGCCGACCTGGCCAAGCCGCTGGAGCTTGATGCCGACCAACTGGCCGAAGTACCGGCCGGCCTGCCATCGGATATCCTTCAGCGTCGCCCGGACATTCAGGAAGCCGAGCACCTGCTCAAGGCTGCCAACGCCAACATTGGTGCAGCCCGCGCAGCGTTCTTCCCGAGCATCAGCCTGACCGCGAACGCCGGCAGCCTGAGCCCCGACATGGGCCACCTGTTCGCGGGCGGCCAGGGCACCTGGCTGTTCCAGCCGCAGATCAACCTGCCGATCTTCAACGCCGGTAGCCTGAAAGCCAGCCTGGACTACTCGAAAATCCAGAAGGACATCAACGTCGCCAAGTACGAAAAAACCATCCAGACGGCCTTCCAGGAAGTCTCCGATGGCCTGGCGGCACGCAAGACCTTCGAAGAGCAGTTGCAGGCCCAGCGCGACCTGGTGCAGGCGAACCAGGACTACTACCGCTTGGCCGAACGCCGTTACCGCATCGGGATTGACAGCAACCTGACCTTCCTCGATGCCCAACGCAACCTGTTCAGTGCCCAGCAAGCGCTGATCGGAGACCGCCTGTCGCAGCTGACCAGCGAGGTCAACCTGTACAAGGCGCTTGGCGGTGGCTGGTACGAGCAGACCGGGCAGGCCAACCAGCAGGCATCGGTGGAAACACCGAAAGGCTGATCGGCCTTGTTACAAAAGTAGAAAGCCCACCCTTAGCGGTGGGCTTTGCTTTTTACTGCCTGTGCCGGCCTTTTTGCGGACGAGCCCGCGCAAGGGCCGGGCCGGCTGGCCAGTATCCCCTGGCGATTCACCGTCGCAGCCACCACCGTATTCGCGGGTGAACCCGCTCCTACACGGATCGTGTGGTGGACACATATCGGTGGTTGGGCGCAAGCCGTTGTAGGAGCGGGTTTACCCGCGAAGAGGCCAGCACAGGAGAGTTATTAACCAACCGGAACATTCCGTTCGATTATCGCCCCGTTCCGTTTGCGGCGAATTGCCTCACCCCCGCACTACCCCGCACCATCCCCCCACGCAACCTTACTCAAGTTCATCAAAGACACCCGCACCTGCAGGCCCGATCCCGCAGTGCACCGGCTCGACCATAAAAACAAGAGATCCACGACAGATGAGCATTTCGCTACCCGCACGTCAGCTGCTGCCTGGCCTGTTGGCCATGTCCTGCGCCCTCCCCGCATTCGCCGCCAACGAAGGTGGTTTCATCGAGGACGCCAAGGCCACCCTCAACCTGCGCAACTTCTACATCAACCGCAACTTCGTCGACCCGGCCCACCCACAGGGCAAGGCCGAGGAATGGACACAAAGCTTCATCCTCGATGCCCGTTCCGGTTTCACCCAGGGCACGGTCGGTTTCGGCGTGGACGTACTGGGCCTGTACTCGGTCAAGCTCGACGGCGGCAAAGGCACCACCAACACTCACCTGCTGCCCGTGCATGGCGACGGCCGCCCGGCCGATGACTTTGGTCGGCTGGGTGTGGCGCTGAAGGCCAAGCTGTCCGAAACCGAGCTGAAGGTCGGTGAATGGATGCCGGTACTGCCAATCCTGCGTTCGGACGATGGCCGCTCACTGCCGCAAACCTTCCGCGGTGGCCAGCTGACCTCCAAGGAAATCGCCGGCCTGACCCTGTACGCCGGCCAGTTCCGCGGCAACAGCCCGCGCAACGATGCCAGCATGGAAGACATGTCGCTCAACGGCAAAGCCGCCTTCACCTCCGACCGTTTCAACTTCGGCGGCGGTGAGTACACCTTCAACGACAAGCGCACCATGATCGGGCTGTGGGATGCCCAGCTCAAGGACATCTACCGCCAGCAATACCTCAACCTGACGCACAGCCAGCCGCTGGGCGACTGGACGCTGGGCGCCAACCTGGGCTATTTCATTGGCAAGGAAGATGGCGCCGAACGGGCCGGCAAGCTGGACAACCGCACCGCCTCCGCCTTGCTTTCGGCGCGCTACCAAGGCCACACCTTTTACGTTGGCCTGCAGAAAGTCAGCGGCGACGATGCCTGGATGCGGGTCAATGCCACCAGTGGCGGTACCCTGGCCAACGACAGCTACAATTCAAGCTTCGACAATGCCAAGGAGCGTTCCTGGCAGGTTCGCCATGACTTCAACTTCGCCACCGTCGGCGTACCCGGCCTGACCCTGATGAACCGCTATATCAAGGGTGACAACGTCACCGTGGGCAGCGTGGACGATGGCAAGGAATGGGCGCGGGAAACAGAGCTGGCCTATGTCGTGCAGTCGGGCAGCTTCAAGGACCTGTCGGTGAAATGGCGCAACTCGACCATGCGTCGCGACTTCAGCACCAACGCGTTCGATGAGAACCGCTTGATCGTGAGTTATCCGCTGAATCTTCTGTGAATCAAATGGCCTCTTCGCGGATAAACCCGCGAGGAGGCCAGACGCCTCCTCAAATGACCTGAAGCCATAAAAATCCATGCCCCTTTTTTGAAGGCATGATTTGCAACAGCTTGATGAAATCCCTGCCATGAATTTGCCAGTGCACGCTGCCGCCATTCGCTGAGCTGATGATGGTGGTGACTGCAGGCTATCCTGATCACTATCAGGTACAGGTGAAACAAAGCAGAACAGGGAGGCACAACAATGAAAACCCTCGTCGACCACCTGAGCCAATACGCCAACTACCACCGCGATCCGCGCAATATCGCCACCCACTTCGTCGGCATCCCCATGATCGTGCTGGCAGTCACCATCCTGCTTTCACGCCCAGGCTGGGAGATAGCTGGCATGTGGCTGTCCCCTGCCCTGGTGGCAGCGGCGGCGTCTGTGTGGTTCTACTTGCGCCTGGACCTGCGCTTCGGGCTGGTGATGGGGCTGTTGCTGGGCCTGTGCCTGTGGGTCGGTGAGGCGCTGGCAGTGCAGTCGACAACGCTATGGCTCGGCGCCGGGCTGGGAGCGTTCGTGGTGGGCTGGATCATCCAGTTCATCGGCCATTACTACGAAGGCCGCAAACCGGCATTTGTTGACGACGTGAGTGGCCTGATCATCGGGCCGCTGTTCGTGGTCGCGGAAGCTGCGTTCATGCTAGGCCTGTGCCCGACCCTGAAGCGCGCTGTGGAAACTAATGCCGGCCCGATTGCCATGCGGCAAAAAAAGGCATCGGTGTAAAGGCCATTCGCGGGCAAGCGCCCTGTTGCAGGGGGCTTGCCCGCGAACACGATTTACTGGCGCGATTCTACGCCAAGTTCATTCCACACCGACTCAGCCATGTGGAACGTGGCATTGGCCGCCGGAATGCCGCAGTAGATCGCGCTCTGCATCAGCACTTCCTTGATCTCGTCGCGGGTCACACCATTGTTGGCCGCCGCACGCAGGTGCAGCTTCAGCTCGTCGTTGCGGTTCATACCAATCAGCATGGCGATGGTGATCAGGCTACGGGTATGACGCGGCAGCCCCGGGCGGGTCCAGATGTCACCCCAGGCGTGGCGGGTGATCATTTCCTGGAACTCGCCATTGAAGTCGTTGAGCTTCTCCAGGCTGCGGTCCACGTGGGCATCACCCAGCACTGCGCGGCGCACTTGCATGCCAGCGTCGTAACGTTGTTTCTCGTCCATGGCGTTGTCCTCAGTGAGCCAGCAGAAAATCGAGCACGCGGCGGCTGAAGGCCTCGCCAATCTCGACATTGGACAGGTGCGCCGCCGGGAAGTCGACGTACTCGGCACCTTGGATACCGGCCTGCATGAAGCGGCCATGCTCAGGGGTGGTAACCACGTCTTCCGTACCGGCAACGATCAGCGCGGGCACCTGGATGCGGCCCAGTTGCTCACGATAATCAGCGTCACGTACTGCTGCACAGTTGCCTGCGTAGCCTTGCGGGCTGGTTTGCGCCAGCATCTGGCAGATACGCTGGGCCTGCTCCGCCTGTGCCTGGGCAAAGCCCGGGGTGAACCAGCGGGCGATAGAGGCATCGCGCAGGTCGACCATGGCCTGCTGGCCGCCTTTGAGTACCGTGTCGATACGGGTGTTCCACACCTCGTCGTTGGCGATCTTGGCGGCCGTGTTGCACAGGGTCAGGCTGTGCAGGCGCTCACCTGCATGAATACCCAGCCACTGGCCGATCAGGCCTCCCATCGACAGGCCGACGAAGTGAGCCTTTTGAATGTCCAGGCCATCGAGCAGGGCCAGCACGTCGCGGCCCAGCTGTTCGATGCTGTAAGGGCCTTCAGTGACCAGCGATGCGCCGTGACCACGGGTGTCATAGCGCAGCACCCGGAAGTGCTGGCTCCAGAGCGGAATCTGGGTGTCCCACATGCCCAGGTCGGTACCCAGCGAATTGGACAGGACCAGCACCGGGGCGTCATCCGGGCCATCGATCTGGTAATTCAAAACGCCATCGGCCAGTTGCAAGTGCGCCACAGCGGTCTCCTTCAGGCAGTAAAACGTTGATGTTCGGACACGGCGCGCGCCACCCAGACGCGGGCCTGGCCCAGGTAATGGGCAGGGTCGAGCAGGCGATCGAGTTCTTCGCCAGACAGCTCGGCGCTGACCTGCGGCTCGTCACCCAGCACGGCACGCAGGTGCCGCTGTTCGGCCACCGCGCGCTGGCAGCATTGTTCCAGCAGGTGGTGGGCACGGTCGCGACCCAGACGCTGGGCGAGGACGATGCTAACCGCCTCAGCCAGCACCAGGCCTTGTGTCAGGTCGAGGTTACGGCGCATGCGCGCGGCATCCACCTCCATGCCCTCGGCAATCACTTGAGCCTGGCGCAGGGCACCCGAGACCAGGCAGCAGATATCCGGCAGGGTTTCCCACTCGGCATGCCATAGGCCCAGGCTGCGTTCGTGCTCCTGAGGCATGGCTGCAAACAGCGTCGACAGCAAGCCCGGCACGCGGGTTGCGGCACCGATCAACACGGCGGCACCCACCGGGTTGCGCTTGTGTGGCATGGTCGAAGAACCCCCCTTGCCCGGCGCAGACGGCTCAAATACCTCCCCCGCCTCGGTTTGCATCAGCAAGCTGATATCACGGCCGAACTTGCCCAGGCTGCCGGCAACCAGGCCCAGCACCGAGGCAAACTCCACCAGGCGGTCGCGTTGGGTGTGCCAGGGCTGCTCGGGCAGGGACAGCTTGAGCTGTTCGGCCAGCGCTTCGGCCACCGGCATTGCCTTGCTGCCCAGGGCCGCCAGGCTGCCCGAGGCACCGCCGAACTGCAGGACCAGCAGGCGCGGGCGCAGTTCCTGCAGGCGCTGACGGTGGCGGGTCAAAGCCCCCAGTACACCGGCCAGTTTCATGCCCAGGGTCACCGGGGTGGCGTGTTGCAACCAGGTACGACCCACCAAGGGCGTATCGACGTGCTTCAAGGCCTGCTGCGACAGGGTATCGGCCAGCTTGCCGAGGTCGGCCTCGATCAAATCGAGGGCATCGCGCAGCTGCAGAACCAGACCCGTGTCCATCGCATCCTGGCTGGTGGCGCCAAGGTGCACATAGCGCTCAGCCTCAGGCACGCCGGTGGCGATCACCTTGCCCAACGCTTTCACCAGCGGAATGGCCGAGTTGCCGGCGGTGGCGATGGCATTGGCCAACGCACCAACGTCATAGCGCTCGGCCTGGCATGCCGCCTCAATGGCTGCTACCGCGCTGTGCGGGACCAAACCGGCAGAGGCTTCGGCACGGGCAAGCGCTGCTTCGAAATCCAGCATGCCCTGCAGGCGGCCACGGTCGGAGAAAATCTCGCGCATGGCCGGCGCGGTGAAATAGGCGTCGAACAGTTGGTTGCTCATGCAGCGTCCTTAGTCATCATGGTGCAGGTACGCCGCCTGCTTCGGCAGGCGCAGGCTGAACAGGAAGGCAATCGCCATCATCGCCGTGACGTACCAATAGAAAGTGTTTTCCATCCCCAGGGTCTTCAGGCCCAGGGCCACATACTCGGCCGAACCGCCGAATGCTGCGTTCGCCACCGCATAGGCCAGGCCAACACCCAGTGCACGCACCTGCGGCGGGAACATCTCAGCCTTCACCAGACCGCTGATCGAGGTGTAGAAACTGACGATACACAGGGCCAGGCTGATCAGCACGAAGGCCATGAACGGGCTGGTCACGGTTTTCAGTGCCATCAGCAGCGGCACGGTGCACAGGGTACCGAGGCCGCCGAACAGCAGCATCGAATTGCGCCGACCGATACGGTCGGACAGCATGCCGAAGAACGGCTGCAACACCATGAACAGGAACAACGCCCCGGTCATCACGTAGCTGGCGTTCTTGGCTGTCATGCCCGCGGTGTTGACCAGGTACTTCTGCATGTAGGTGGTGAAAGTATAGAAAATCAGCGAGCCACCCGCGGTGTAGCCCAGTACCGTGATGAACGCCGCTGCGTGATTGCGGAACAGGCCTGCGATAGAACCTGCATCCTTGTCATTGCGGGCTTCGGCGCTACTGGTCTCGTGCAGCGAACGGCGCAACATCAGCGAGATCAGGGCGGCGATGGCCCCCACCACGAAGGGAATGCGCCAGCCCCAGGCCCGCAGTTCATCTTCAGTCAGCAGCTGTTGCAGGATCACCACGACCAATACCGCCAGCAACTGGCCGCCGATCAGGGTGACGTACTGGAACGAAGCAAAGAAGCCGCGCTGCCCACGCAGTGCCACTTCACTCATGTAGGTGGCCGTGGTGCCGTATTCGCCCCCTACCGACAGCCCCTGGATCAGGCGGGCCAGCAATAGCAGCGCCGGGGCCCAGGTGCCGATGCTGGCATAGGTGGGCAGGCAGGCGATCATCAGGGAGCCGAAGCACATCATCAGCACCGAGATCATCAGGGAGTTCTTGCGACCGTGGCGGTCGGCGAGGCGGCCGAAGATCCAGCCACCAATGGGGCGCATCAGGAAGCCTGCGGCGAATACACCTGCCGTGTTCAGCAACTGCACGGTGGGGTCGTCGGAGGGGAAGAAGGCCGGGGCAAAGTAGATCGCGCAGAAGGCGTAGACGTAGAAGTCGAACCATTCCACCAGGTTGCCTGACGAGGCACCGACAATAGCGAAGATGCGCTTGCTGCGTTCTTCGCCGGTGTAATAGGTTGAGGTCATGAGGGTTTCACTCCTGGAGGGTCCTAGGTAAGTCTAGACATACCTAGTAACACACTCGTTCCGCTATCTGGCTGGCAATTGGCCTTGTGTCTCACAGGACAGACCTCTTCGCGGGCAAGCCCGCCCCCACAGGTGATTGCGTGGATCCCTGTAAGAGCGGGCTTGCCCGCGAAGCGGCCGGTACAGGTCAAACCCGCTCGATGGCCAGTGCCAGACCTTGGCCAACGCCCACACACATGGTCGCCAGGCCTTTACGCCCACCACTCTTCTCCAGTTGGTGCAGCGCAGTCAGCACCAGGCGTGCACCGCTCATGCCCAGCGGATGGCCCAGGGCAATGGCGCCACCATTAGGGTTTACCTGTGGTGCATCGTCAGCGACACCCAGCTCACGCAGCACCGCCAGGCCTTGACTGGCAAACGCTTCGTTAAGCTCGATCACGTCGAAATCGCTTACCGCAACCCCCAGACGCTCGGTCAGCTTGCGCACCGCCGGCACCGGGCCAATGCCCATGACACGTGGAGCAACGCCGCCGCTGGCCATGCCCAGAACGCGGGCACGCGGGGTCAGGCCGTGTTTCTTCACCGCTGCGGCCGAGGCCAGGATCATCGCCGCAGCACCGTCGTTCACGCCCGAGGCGTTGCCGGCGGTGACCGTCTTGTCCGGGCCGTTGACCGGTTTGAGCTTGGTCAGCGCCTCCAGCGTGGTTTCCGGGCGCAGGTGTTCGTCACGTTCGACGATGATTTCGCCCTTCTTGTGAGCGATACGCACCGGCACAATTTCTTCGGCAAAGAAGCCGGCAGCCTGTGCAGCGGCAGCCTTCTGCTGGCTGCGCAGGGCGAAAGCGTCCTGGTCGGCACGCGAAACCTGATAGTCGTCAGCCACGTTGTCGGCGGTTTCCGGCATGGAATCCACACCGTACTGGCTTTTCATCAGCGGGTTGATGAAACGCCAGCCAATGGTGGTGTCTTCCAGCTTCATGTTGCGCGAATAGGCGCTTTCAGCCTTGCCCATGACGAACGGGGCGCGCGACATCGACTCGACGCCACCGGCAATCACCAGTTCCATCTCGCCGCTGGCGATGGCGCGGAACGCGGTGCCGATGGCATCCATACCCGACGCGCACAGGCGGTTCAAGGTGACGCCCGGGATGCTTTCCGGCAGGCCGGCCAGCAGCAGTGCCATACGGGCCACGTTGCGGTTGTCTTCACCAGCCTGGTTGGCGCAGCCGAAGAACACTTCGTCTACCTGGTCCCACTGCACGCCAGGGTTGCGCTCGATCAGCGCCTTCAGCGGCACGGCTGCCAGGTCGTCGGCCCGCACGCTGGCCAGGGCGCCGCCAAAGCGGCCGATCGGGGTACGGATGGCGTCACAGATGAATACGTCGTGCATCAGGCTTCTCCTGCCAGCTGGCCATGCTCAGCGGCGGTACGGGCGTCGAGTTCACGCATGGCGGACGGCTCGATTGGGGTGGGTGTGGAAATGGTCTGCGCGTGGCATTTGGAGGCTCCTGGTCAGGGTGCTTCGATGAACCCAGATTAAGGAGACTGGTGGGCACGTTACAATCCGATAATCGACTATTTGTGCGATTAACGAACCATTTGTTGCGCAACTGCCCACGCCCACCACAGGGCAGCTGTGCGCCCTGATCGCAGCACAATGCCGCACCAGTCGGCGCGGCGTTGTGCTGCGAATGGGCCGTAACGCGGCCCTCACCCTCAGGTTGCGTCGGCGTGGCTGACCAGCCCTTTGACGACCACACCCACAGTCGCCAGCGCTGCCGGCACCAGCAACGCCGTCAGCACCTGCTCGAAGTTCCAGCCCAGGCCCAGCAACGTTGCACCACTCCAGGCCCCAAGAATCGCACCAAAGCGGCCAATACCCAGCATCCACGATACACCTGTGGCACGGCCCTGAGTGGGATAGAAGCGCGCCGCCAGCGATGGCATTGCCGACTGCGCACCGTTCACACACATACCGGCAACGAGTACCAGCGTAGCTAGCACGGTGATGTTGCCCAGGCTCTGCCCCACTGCGTAGGCGAACACCCCGGCCAGCAGATAGAAAATGCCAATCACCTTGTGCGGGTTGAAACGGTCCATGGCCCAACCCACGCCGACTGCACTTAGCACTCCGCCAAACTGGAACAGCGCACCGATGAACGCCGCCTGCTCCATGCTCGCGCCGCTGTCACGCATCAGGGTTGGCAGCCAGCTGGTCAGAAGGTAGACGATCACCAGGCCCATGAAATAGGTCAGCCACAGCAACACGGTGCCCAAGCCATAGGTGCCAGAGAAGATCACCGCGAACACGTTGCGCGCAGCCACCGCCTTTTGCTCAGGCACACTGAAACTGCCTGCCTCGGCCACCACTTGCGGGGCGATTGGCGACAAGGTCTTGCGCACCTTGTCGGTGCCGCGGTTGCGCACCACCAGGAACCGCGCCGACTCCGGCAGCCAGACCATCAGCACCAGCGCCAGCAGCAACGGCAGCACGCCACCGATGACCAGCAGGCTGTGCCAGCCGTAGGCCGGGATCATCTTGGCGGAAATGAAGCCACCACCCGCCATGCCCAGGTTGAAGCCACAGAACATGCTGGTCACCAGCAGCGACTTGAGGCGCTCCGGGGTGTATTCGGACAACAGCGTGGTAGCGTTGGGCATGCCTGCACCCAGGCCCAGGCCAGTCAGGAAGCGCAGTACCAGCAACTGGTCGACGTTGCTGGCATAGGCCGAGGCCAGGCTGAAGCCACCAAATACCAGCACCGCCCCCACCAGCACGCCTTTGCGGCCGAAACGGTCAGCCAGGGGCCCGGAGCCCAGGGCGCCGAACACCATGCCGATCAACGCGGCACTCATGACCGGCCCAAGGCTGGCGCGGTCGATCCCCCACTCTTGCGACAGTGCCGGGGCGATGAAACCCATGGCAGCAGTGTCCAGGCCATCGAGGAAAACGATCAGAAAGCACAGCAGCACGACTCGCCACTGATAGCGGGACAGCGGCTGCTGATTGATGAACGACTGAACGTCGAGGCTTTTGCCGACGTTGGTTTGCGCTTGATTCATTATTGTTATCCAGAATGTGGGGCACAGTCAGGCCATTGCACGCGGGTAACCGGTACAAAGGCGATGATTGGGGTATATGGCCTGGGTCAGCCTGGATACAACGGTACTGCATGCGGGTGCGGCCGCGGCAGCGAGGTGACAGTATTCATGCGTAAGTGCCTCTTATGTTTTTCTTGTTCGGTCGGCTAGCCGACCGTTGCGAGAGACATTAATCAGCGGGCAGGGGTGAAGCAATTCACCCGGCACGACACTGTGCGTTTATCGCACAAGAAACGGTTTTGCCTGTTCTGATCCGGGGCCGCAACGTGCTCCCTGCGGTTTCAACCAAACAACTGATGGCAAAGGTCTCGACTGGCTGCCAGTAAAATCGGCAAGAACCGCTGCTCCAGTTCACTGCGGGTCACCCGCCCAACATGGGTACTTACGTTCAAGGCAGCCAACACCTGCCCCGAAGCGTCATACACCGGCACTGCAATCGATCGCAGCCCCTGTTCCAGTTCCTGGTCCACCACGCACCAGCCCTGGGCGCGCACCTGCTGGATGCAGGCGAACAACGATTCGGGATCATTCAGGGTGCGGCTGGTGCGCGCTTTGAGATCAGCACGTTCCAGATACTCACGCAGGCTGGTGTCGTCCATGGCCGCCAGCAGAATACGCCCCATCGACGTGCAGTAGGCCGGCAGGCGTCCGCCCACCGAGAGATCGACCGAAATCAGCCGCTCGACCGTGGCCGAACGGGCTATATAAAGGATGTCGTCGCCTTCGAGGGTGGCCATGTTGGCCGCCTCATGCAACTGGTCGCTGATGCGATCCAGGTACGGCTGGGCAGAAATTGCCAGTGGCGTCGACGACAGGTAAGCATGCCCCAGGGTCAGCACTTTGGGCAGCAGCGAATAGGTACGCCCGTCGGTGGTGGCGTAACCCAGCTTGATCAACGTGTGCAGGCAACGGCGCACCGCTGCGCGAGGGATTTCAGTACGGTGGCTGATCTGGGCGATGGTCAGGTGGCGCTTGCGCTCCTGGAATGCCTGGATCACGGCCAGGCCACGTGCCAGCGAGGTCATGAAGTCCGGGTCACCGGTAAAGGCCTGGATGCGCTTGGCCGGGGAAGCCACGATCGGCGGCGCCATGGCAGCCGAAGCAGGTCGCGCCACCTCTGCATTGCCGGAATCGTTGCCCAGGGTTTCGTCACTCATCGCACACCTCAAAAAAAACACCGGTTCGTGCGATTATCGAACAAACGGCCGATAATCGCAATTGACCGCCGACACGTTTGCTTATACCTTTCTCATGCCACTTGTGGCTTCTTTGGAGAGACTGGTCAGGTACCCACCGTAGAAGTCCCCAGGCAACGGCCTCGCCTTTCGGCGAGGCCGTTTTTCATTACGGCCCGCCCTGACATTGCAACGAACTTCTATCCGTCATTCCTTTCTAACTTGTACGAAAGGTCCAAACTGTTCGCGGGCACATCCTGCTATTTACGCCAGATGATGTCAGGGCTGAGTAAATTAACGATGATCGGCGAATTATCGATTGCTATAATCGATTGCGCAGGCCCTCCGCTTATCGTGGTCATGGAACCTTCCGCTTTATCAAGCCGTTGCGGCCAGCAAGGCAAAATGCATGTTGCACAATGCATAACAACAGTCATTACACTTACTTCAGGTACTGCACGTGACGAAAGATGAACTGCGCGCGGAACTCGAGCGCCAGGCTGAACGTTACAAGGATGTTTATGGTGGCGAGGTCACCACATACGCCGCACAACCGGATCCGGAACGCAAACCCTGGCGCAAGCGTGCCAGCGTTCGTGACCAGGCCTTCAGCCAGGAACTGGAACGCATCGAAAAAGAATTGCGCAGCGACAACCCCTGAGCCTCGGGAGCGCCCTCTGCGTGTCGTCGCCCGGTGTACCCGGGCGAGGTCGATCTTTACGGTCTGGCCGATGATGAAATGGAATCACACAAATTTCATACGGCCGTTTGAATCCTAGAGAACTGACCATTTCTCCACATTTCGGCCTTATTTCGCCATATTTTGTGATTTTTTACCGCCATTTACCGCCTTGATCGCCCCCCTCCGCACGACACGGTTGCACCATGAAGGCGGTCATCTGTCTGTTGCAGGTGCATCGATTGCCAAGGTTTTCTGGCATAATCCCGCCCCCCTATGACCCGCCAGACAACCTTCATGATCGATTTATTCAGCGGACTGGATGCCTGGGTGTTGGTGAGCCTGCTGCTCGCCTTGACCTTCGTACTCGCCTTCGAGTTCATCAATGGCTTTCATGACACCGCCAACGCGGTAGCTACCGTCATCTATACCAAAGCCATGCCGCCACACCTCGCCGTGTTCTTCTCCGGCGTGTTCAACTTCCTTGGCGTTCTGCTCGGCGGTGTAGGGGTGGCCTATGCCATCGTGCACCTGTTGCCGGTAGAGCTGCTGATCAATGTGAACACCGGACACGGCCTGGCCATGGTCTTCTCGTTGCTGGCCGCGGCCATCACCTGGAACCTGGGCACTTGGTACTTTGGCATCCCTGCCTCCAGTTCGCACACGCTGATCGGCTCCATTCTCGGTGTCGGCCTGGCCAACGCCCTGATCAACGACATTCCGCTAGGCGACGGCGTCAACTGGCAGAAAGCGATCGATATCGCCATGTCGCTGGTGGTCTCGCCAATGGCCGGTTTCGCCGTTGCTGCCCTGGTGCTGATCGGCCTGAAATGGTGGCGCCCGCTGTCGAAGATGCACAAAACCCCGGAACAGCGCCGCAAGCTCGATGACAAGAAGCACCCACCCTTCTGGAACCGTCTGGTCCTGGTTGTTTCCGCCATGGGCGTGAGCTTCGTACACGGCTCCAACGACGGCCAGAAAGGCATCGGCCTGATCATGCTGGTGCTGATCGGTATTGTGCCGGCCAAGTTCGTACTCGACCTGAACAGCACCACCTACCAGATCGAACGTACTCGCGACGCTACCCTGCACATGAGCCAGTTCTACCAGCGTAACGCCGCCACCCTGGGCGAGTTCCTGGCACTGGGCAAGGCCAAGGCCAGCGATCTGCCGGAGCAGTTCAGTTGCAACCCGCAGCAGACCGAGCCGACCATTGCTGCGCTGCAGACCTCGCTGAAAGGCGTGACGGACTACCACAGCCTCGATGCCGAGAAGCGCGTTGAAGTGCGCCGCTATTTGTTGTGCCTGGATGACACGGCAAAGAAGGTTGGCAAGCTGCCAGGCCTGGACGCCCGTGAAAAGTCCGACCTTGAAAAACTGCGCAAAGACCTCACCGCCACCACCGAGTACGCCCCGTTCTGGGTGATCGTGGCCGTCGCCCTGGCTCTTGGCCTGGGCACCATGGTTGGCTGGAAGCGCGTGGTATTGACGGTGGGCGAGAAGATCGGCAAACAAGGCATGACCTACGCCCAAGGCATGTCGGCACAGATCACCGCAGCCTGCGCCATCGGTATGGCCAACGTATTCGCCCTGCCGGTGTCGACCACCCACGTGCTGTCGTCCGGCGTGGCCGGCACCATGGTCGCCAACAAAAGTGGCCTGCAAGGCGGCACTGTGAAAACCATCCTGCTGGCATGGGTCCTGACCCTGCCTGCCTCGATGGGCCTGGCGGCCGGCCTGTTCTGGCTGGCGTCCAAAGCCATTGGCTGAGTGACACCGCAATGAATAAAGGCGCCCTCGGGCGCCTTTTTCATAGCCGTTATGCCTGCCGAAGCAGCCTTGTGCTACCAAGGGTATGGGCGCGGCGCCGGAAGACTACCTTTTCTTGCCCCCTAACAACGACCCCATCAACCCGCGCACCAACTGCCGCCCCAACTGGTTAGCGGCCTGGCGCACTGCTGACTTGATCGCCTGCCCCGCTGCACTCTGCAAGAACTCACCCGCCTTGTCGGCAAAACTCTCTTCATCCGCCTTCGGTTGCGGCGCCGGTTCCACCGGCTCGCCCTTACGCTGGCTCAGCATTTCATACGCTGACTCACGGTCCACCGGTTTGTCATAGCGCCCCGCCAATGGCGACGCCGCAATCAGCGCACTGCGCTCAGCCGCACTCAGTGGCCCGATACGCGACTGCGGCGGTGCAACCAGCACCCTCTGCACGATGGCCGGTGTGCCCCTTTCTTCCAACGTTCCCACCAGCGCTTCGCCAATACCCAGTTCGGTAAGCACAGCCAGGGTGTCGAATGTTGGGTTGGGACGGAAACCATCGGCTACCGCCCGCAGCGACTTCTGCTCCTTGGCCGTGAACGCCCGCAAGCCGTGCTGAATACGCAAGCCCAACTGGGCCAGTACCGCGTCAGGCAAGTCACCCGGCGACTGGGTAACGAAATAGACCCCCACCCCCTTGGAGCGGATCAGCCGGACCACTTGCTCAAGACGGTCCTGCAGCGCCTTGGGCGTGCCGTTGAACAGCAAGTGTGCTTCATCGAAGAACAGCGCCAGCACCGGCTTGTCGGCATCACCGCGCTCGGGCAACTGCTCGAACAGTTCGGCCAGCAACCACAACAGGAACGTCGCGTACACCTTGGGTGCCTCGTGCACCAATCGGCTGGCATCGAGCAGGTGGATACGTCCACGGCCATCCGGATCAGGGCGCAGCAGGTCCTCCAGTTGCAATGCCGGCTCGCCGAACAGTGCCTCGGCGCCCTGCTGCTCCAAGGTAGCGAGCCGGCGCAACAAAGCCTGGGTGGAGGCCGTGGTCATCAGCGCGCTGTCTTCGCCAAGCAGATGCGGGTTGTCCTTCAGATGCGCCAGCAGGGCCTTGAGGTCTTTGAGGTCCAGCAGCAGCAGGCCTTCGCGGTCGGCCACCTTGAATGCTGCATACAGCGCCGCCTGCTGGCTGTCGGTCAGTTCCAGCAAGTTGCCCAGCAGCAGCGGCCCCATTTCACTGAGGGTGGTGCGCAGCGGGTGGCCCGACAGCCCGGCGATATCCCACAAGCTCACCGGGTAGGCCTTGGGCGTATGCCCCAGCCACGGCATGCCGCCGATGCGCTCAGCCACCTTGCCTTGTGGCGCACCAGCAGCCCCCAAGCCACAGAGGTCGCCTTTGACATCGGCGGCGAACACCGCTACCCCCGCGTCGCTGAACACCTCCGCCAGGTGCTGCAGGGTGACGGTCTTGCCAGTACCGGTTGCGCCAGCCACCAGACCGTGGCGGTTGGCCAGGCGCATTGCTTGCCCGACTGGCTGGCCATCCGGGCCCGCGCCTACAACGATGGTCGAAAATTCCGACATCTCTTTAATCCTCTGCTCAAGCTTTAGCTTAATTCGGCCGATACCTGTGGGTGTTATTCGCCTTAATTAGAGAGGAACAGCCGAAAAGGGACTTTTCGGGATGTTGCACAACCTACGGCTCCACTCGTGCGAACGCCTGATATAAAACCTTAGCGGAACCGATTACGCCATGAACAAAAGCCTTCGTTTCAGCCACAAGATTCTTTTGGCAGCATCACTGATCGTGATACTCGCCTTCAGCCTTTTCACCCTCTACAACGATTACCTCCAGCGTAATGCGATCCGCGAGGACCTGGAAAACTATCTGGCTGAAATGGGCACCTCCACGTCGACCAACATTCGCAACCTGTTCGAGGGCCGGATAAAACTGGTGGAGAACCTGGCGCAGAACATTGCCCAGGACCCAGCCAACGCCGAAACCCTGATGGGTCAGAATGCGCTGGTATCCAGCTTCCTCACGGTCTACCTGGGCAAAGTCGACGGCGGTTTCAGCGTACGCCCGGACGCGAAGATGCCCGACGGCTACGACCCGCGCACCCGCCCTTGGTACAAGGACGGCATGAACGCCAGCGGCGCGACGCTGACCGAACCCTACATCGATATGACCACCAACAAGATGGTCATTGGTATCCTCAGCAAGGTCTCCAGCAGCGTGGGCGTGGTCGGCGGCGACCTGGCCCTGGACGGCCTGGTGCAGATCATCAACTCGCTGAACTTCGGCGGCATGGGATACGCCTTCCTGGTCAACGACCAGGGCAAGATCCTGGTGCACCCGGATAAAGATCTGGTCATGAAATCGCTGTCGGACCTGTTCCCGCAGCGCACGCCGAAACTGACCGGTGAGCTGACCGAAGTGCAAAGCGAGGGCCAGACCCGCCTGCTGACCTTCAGCCCGATTACCGGCCTGCCGTCGGCAAACTGGTACATCGGCCTGTCGGTGGACAAGGACAAGGCCTTCTCGATGCTCAGCACCTTCCGCACCTCGGCGGTGATCGCCACGGTGGTGGCAGTGGTGATCATCATCGGCCTGCTCGGCTTGCTGATCCGCGTGTTGATGCAGCCGCTGCACACCATGACCCGTGCCATGGAAGACATTGCCGAAGGTGAAGGCGACCTGACCAAGCGCCTGCACATCCACAACCACGACGAATTCGGTGTCCTCGGCAACGCCTTCAACCGCTTCGTCGAGCGCATTCACAGCAGCATTCGCGAAGTGTCCTCGGCCACCGAGCAGGTCAACGAAGTAGCCCTGCGGGTGATCAGCGCTTCGAATTCGTCGATGACCAACTCCGACGAGCAGTCCAACCGCACCAACAGTGTCGCCGCCGCCATCAATGAATTGGGCGCTGCGGCTCAGGAAATCGCCGGCAACGCCGCCCAGGCTTCGCAGCACGCAAGCTCCGCGCGCCTGTTGGCCGAAGAAGGCCAGCAAGTGGTCGAGCGCAACATTGCCGCGATGAACCGCCTGTCCGACCTGATCGTCACCTCCAGCGCGCACATCGAGACACTGAACAGCAAGACCGTGAATATCGGCCAAATCCTGGAAGTGATCACCAGCATTTCCCAGCAGACCAACCTGCTGGCGCTGAACGCCGCCATCGAAGCGGCCCGCGCCGGTGAGGCCGGGCGTGGCTTTGCCGTGGTCGCCGATGAGGTGCGCAATCTGGCACACCGCACCCAGGAGTCGGCGCAGCAAGTGCAGACCATGATCGAAGAGCTGCAGGTCGGTGCCCGCGAGTCGGTCGACACCATGGACCAGAGCCAGCGCCACAGCCAGGACAGCATGCAGATCGCCAACCAGGCGGGTGAGCGACTGGACAGCGTTACCGTGCGCATTGGCGAGATCGACGGCATGAACCAGTCGGTGGCCACTGCCACCGAAGAGCAGACCGCCGTGGTCGAGGCGATCAACATGGACATCAACGAGATCAACATGCTCAACCAGGAAGGCGTGGAGAACCTGCAAGCGACCCTGCGCGCCTGCTCCGACCTCGAGCAGCAGGCTGGCCGCCTGAAGCACCTGGTGGGCAGCTTCCGTATCTGATAAAGGCTACACCTTCACCTGGAGCAGCCTTGTGCTGCTCCAGGCATTGCGCACTCCCCCTCTCAAACTGATCGAACAAACTATCCTTCTGATAGGTCCACCTTTAGGCGTTTCATCGCCGGCCATTCAACGCCGGATGACAGACCCGAAGACGATCCCGGAGGGATGCTGATCGTGCATATCGCCGACATCACCATGTTCTACGCCCCGGCCAGCGGTGGCGTACGTACCTATCTTGATGCCAAACATCACCGTCTCGACGCCATTCACGGCGTACGCCACAGCCTGTTGATTCCCGGTGCCAGCGCCCAACACGGCGATGGCATCTATCAGGTACCTGCGCCGCCCTTGCCGTTTGGCAAGGGCTACCGCTTTCCGGTACGCCTGGCCCCCTGGTGCAATACACTGCGCACGCTCAAACCCGACCTGATTGAAGTTGGCGACCCCTACCTGACCGCCTGGGCGGCGCTGGAAGCGCGGCGCCAGCTAGACGTGCCCGTGATCGGTTTCTACCATTCCGACCTGCCGTTACTGGTCAGCAACCGCATGGGCAACTGGTTCGCACCCAATGTCGAGGCCTACGTCAGCAAGCTCTACGGCAATTTTGATCGGGTACTGGCCCCCAGCCAGGTGATGGCCGACAAATTACGCCGCTTGGGCGTGCGCGATGTCCATGTGCAGCCGCTGGGCGTTGACCTTGCCACTTTCCACCCCTCCCGGCGCGACCCACATGTGCGTGCCGAACTGGGCATTCCCGACACCAGCCGCCTGTTGATCTTTGCCGGCCGCGGCTCGCGGGAAAAGAACCTGCCGGTGCTGCTTGACTGCATGCAGCAACTCGGCGCCCCCTACCACCTGTTACTGGTAGGCTCGAACATGCCGGCCAGCGTGCCGTCCAACGTCAGCGTCATCGATCACTTCTGCCCGTCTGCAGAGGTGGCCCGGCTGATCGCCAGCGCCGACTTGCTGGTGCATGCTGGCGACCAGGAAACATTCGGCCTGGTCATTCTCGAAGCTATGGCCAGCGCCACCCCCGTGGTGGCCGTGCGCGCCGGTGCGTTCCCTGAAATCATCAACGAACAGAGTGGCCGCCTGTGCACGCCCAACGATGGTCGGGCCATGGCGTGCGCCGTGCGCGAGGCGTTCGAGGCGGGTATCCGCGAGCTCGGCGTGCAGGCCCGCCACCATGTAGAGCAACATTATTCATGGGATAACGTGGTAGCCGGCCTGCTCCAGCACTACCAGGCCGTGCTCGGCCACCAGCCGCAGGTGCGCGCCCATGCTTGAGCCCTCCGCCAGCCAGCGCAGCCTCATGCTGGTGTTGCACGATATTGCCCCGGAAACCTGGCCGGACTATGAACCGTTCGTAAGGGCCGTGGACGCACTGGGCCACGTGCCAATGACATGGCTGGTGGTCCCGGACTTCCATCGACGCAATCCGCTGCACCAGGCACCTTCGTTCTGCCGCCTCCTGGACGAACGCCTTGCCAAAGGCGACGAACTGGCGCTTCACGGCTATGCCCATGCTGACGAAGGCCCCGCACCGCGCAGCCCCATCGACTACTTCATGCGGCGCATTTATACCCATGAAGGCGAGTTCTACGGCCTTGATGAGAACGAAGCGCTTACCCGGCTACAGGAGGGCCTGGCGCTGTTCGAGAGCCAAGGTTGGCCTGTGGCAGGCTTTGTCGCACCGGCCTGGCTCATGAGCCAGGGCACGCGGCAAGCCCTGTGCCGCCTGCCACTCAAATACACCAGTACACCGCAGCATCTGTACCGGCTGCCAGACTTTACAGCCATTGATGCGCCAGGCCTGGTCTGGAGCGCACGGAGCGCATGGCGTCGCACATTGTCCCGCACGCTGTGCGACTGGCAATGCCGGCGCTGGCGAGGCGCGAGCACATTGCGCTTGGGGCTGCACCCTGTAGACATGCGTCATCGCTCATCCCGAGACTATTGGTTGCGAACGCTGGAAACACTGGTGAAGGATGGCCGCGAACCGCTGACCAAATCTGCCTGGCTGGAGCGCCAGGGGGCAGCATGAAGCGTTGGGCCTGGCTGGCGCTGGCATTGCTGGGGGCAGCGCTGGTGCCAGCGTTGCTGGGTGGTAGCGAGCTGCTGCCGAGGCTGAGCCGGTTCGACCCGCACCTGCTGCTCATGCTGCTAGGCATGATTCTGTTGTGCTGGGTCATCAATGCGCTGCGCCTGCGCCTGTTGCTGGGTGAGCAGGCAAAACAGTTGAGCCATGCTCGCAGCCTCGGCGTGGTCATGGCCACCGAGTTTGCCATCTGCACCACCCCTGGCGGCAGTGGTGGGCCGCTGACCCTGATGGCGCTGCTGGCGCGAGACCGCATCCGCCCGGCGCGCAGCGGCGCCGTTTTTGCCATGGACCAGCTGAACGACCTGGTGTTCTTCTTCTGCGCAATGCTGGCGATTGCCGGCTACGCGCTGTTCCACAGCCTGGGCCGCAGCCAGGAAAGCATGTTGCTTGGCAGTGCGTTACTGCTGTGCACAGCGTTGGCCGGGGTGATCGGGCTGTTGCGCTACCAGCGCCCGATAATGCGCATGAACGGCAGGCTGTTGCAGCGCATGGGGATGGGCCAGCCGCGCAAACGTCGCTGGGCGCGCAAACTGCTGCACTTCGTTGCAGCACTGGCGCAGACCTGGCGCCTGCCCAAGCGCAGGCTGAGCCTGGTGTTCACCCTGACCTGCATCCACTGGGGACTGCGCTACAGCGTGCTGTACCTGGTGTTGCGGGGCTTGGGGGTAGACCTGCAGTGGATTCCCAGCTTCCTGGTGCAGATGCTGTCGCTCAGCGCCGGCCAATTCAGTCTGCTGCCTGGCGGGGCCGGGGCCGCCGAGCTGACGTCGGCCAGCCTGTTGACACCCTTGGTGGGCAGCTCGACCGCAGCTGCGGCAATCCTGATATGGCGGGCAGTTACTTACTACTTTTATCTGCTGGCTGGGGGGCCGGTGTTTGTGTGCCTGCTGGGACGTCCGTTGCTGGAGCGCTGGCGGCGTCAGGCGGGTTGAGCTGTTGCCAGAGTTCGGCGGCGCCGGGGAAGTCGGTGCCATCCGTGTCATCCAGGGCTTCAGGGTCGTAGCGGGCCAGGCAGCCTTCGCCAAGGATCGGTGGAGGTGAGGCGACGGGGTTGTTGCGTTGCTTGGTCATTGCCGTTTCACCCAAGATTGCCGGGGCGCTCTGCGCCCCTGTCGCGACAGGGCTGCGCAGCAGCCCAGCACCTCACAGCAAGCCGGACGGTGTCAGTCGAACACCACAGTCTTGTTACCATGCACCAGCACACGGTCTTCCAGGTGATAACGCAGGCCACGGGCCAGCACCATCTTCTCCACATCACGGCCAAAGCGGACCATGTCCTCGATGCTGTCGGCATGGCTGACACGCACCACATCCTGCTCGATGATCGGGCCGGCATCCAACTCTTCAGTGACGTAGTGGCACGTCGCGCCAATCAGCTTCACCCCACGCAGGGCAGCCTGGTGGTAAGGCTTGGCGCCGACGAACGACGGCAGGAAGCTGTGATGGATGTTGATCACCTTCTCGGCATAGTCCCGGCACAGTTGTGGTGGCAGGATTTGCATGTAGCGGGCCAGCACCACGACGTCGGCGGCATGCTCCTGCACCAGGCGCGACACTTCGGCAAAGGCCGGGGCCTTGTCTTTGGGGTCGACCGGAACATGGAAGAACGGAATACCGTGCCACTCGACCATGCTGCGCAGGTCGTTGTGGTTGGAAATGACGCAAGGGATCTCGCAGTCCAGCTCATCGGTGTGCCAGCGGTGCAGCAAGTCTGCCAGGCAGTGCGACTCACGGCTGGCCATCAATACCACGCGTTTTTTCTGAGCCGAGTCGGTAATGCGCCAGGTCATGGAGAACTCTTCGGCGATCGGCGCAAACGCCTCACGGAAGGCTTCGATACCGAACGGCAGCGATTCAGCGCGGATTTCATGACGCATGAAGAACCAACCGCTCTGCTCATCGGAGTGGTGGCTGGCTTCGTTGATCCAGCCATTGTACAAGGCCAGGAAATTACTGACTTTCGCCACGATGCCTACACGGTCGGGGCAGGCGATCACCAGACGATAGGTGCGCATGAATGAGACTCCAGAACTTCGCAAAGGCGCCTATTCTAGCGGCCCGCCAGAAAAAACGCAGTATTGATCGCTGCCGCGATTGCATATGCAGGCCCGAAAACGCCACACGGGCGCTGCCTGACAGACAAGAGGAAACGCACGGGGCATATGTAAAAATTTGTTCACGTAGAGAAATGCTGTCACAGCTTAATTAACAGTTAATTGCCCAATCTTATGTTTACTTGCGAGTAGGGGCTGTCTATTATTGCCCCACACATTTCTGAACACGCATTAAGGAACACTCCATGTCCCTGATCAACGAGTACCGCGCTACCGAAGAAGCCATCAAGGAACTTCAGGCCCGCCTGGCCAATCTGTCGCAGGATGACAAGCTGAAGAAAGAACTGGAGTTCGAAGGCAAACTGCGCACACTGATGGGCGAGTACTCCAAGTCGCTGCGCGACGTGATTGCCCTGCTCGATCCAGAATCGAAACTGAGCAAGGCACCTCGTGGTTCGGTCAAGACTACCGCCACCAAGCGCGCACGCAAGGTCAAGCAATACAAGAACCCGCACAACGGTGAAGTGATCGAAACCAAAGGCGGCAACCACAAGACCCTGAAAGAGTGGAAAGCCACTTGGGGCGGCGATGTGGTTGAAAGCTGGGCAACCCTGCTGGACTGATTATCCGCATACGCCTCTTGCTTCGCACAACAAAAACGCCGGCACACTGCCGGCGTTTTTGTTTACCGGCCATCAGCCGATTGAATAGTGCTCCCGCAATTGTCGAGCATGCAATTGCCAGGCCTCCAACACTCGCCTGCCCGCCTCGTCGGCGCCCTCCCAGGCTTGCTGGCGTGCCTGTTCGAAGTCGCCCAAGGTATTCGGAGCGCCCCACTGCGGGTCGCTCAGGCGTTGCTGGCAGAAGCCATACCAACGTTGCCGCTCTTCGGGTGTCAAGGTTTCAGGGAAGTTACGTGCCCGGTAGCGGAACAACAGCTCCGGCAAACGCGGATCATCGAACATCCAGTGGCCATGGCTCAACTGCGCCGGTTCCAGCGCACGAACTTGCTCGCATAAGCGCCGGTCGCGGTCACCTATAAAACCCTCATACAACTGCTGTTCCGGGTCCTCGCTCGGGGCGAACTCGTCCTTGCCATAGATGTGCTCCAGCTTTTCTTGCCATTGCGCCTGTTGATTGGCCAATTGTTCGCCGCGCGATTGTAACAACGTCAAGTCCAGGCCCAATCGTTGTTGATCGACCGGGCGCAATACCGACAGCGGCGCCACTACCGGGCAACGATTGATCTGCACCAATTTGAGCGGTACCGGTAATTCACCTTCGGCCAATTCATCATGCCGGGTGTACAAGCGCTGACGCAAAACTTCAGCACTTTCCCGCAGTAACGGTAGGGTTTCCTGATGCAGGTCGCAGACAATCAGTGCATTGCGATTACGCGGGTGCCAGGCCAGTGGCAATACGACCCCCAGGTAATTGCGCGCCGCCGAAAAACGCCCGGATATATGCACCAGTGGCTGCAACAGACGGATCTGCTCCATCACTTTATGCTTGCTGCGCAGTTGAAACAGCCAGTCATACAACTTGGGTTGTTTCTGCCGAATCAGGCGAGCCAAGGCAATGGTTGCCCGCACGTCGGAAAGCGCTTCGTGGGCATGACCGTGGTCAATGCCATTGGCCTTGCTCAGCAGCTCCAGACGCAGGCTGGTGCGCCCGTCCTGCTGCGGCCATTCAATGCCTTCCGGGCGCAGGGCATAGGCGGTGCGCACAATGTCGATCAGGTCCCAGCGGCTATTGCCTCCCTGCCATTCACGGGCATAGGGGTCGAAAAAGTTGCGGTAAAGGCTGTAGCGGGTCACTTCATCGTCAAAGCGCAGGGTGTTGTAGCCGGCACCACAGGTACCCGGTTGCGCCAGCTGGGCGTGCACGCGAGTCATGAACTCGGCTTCGCACAGGCCCTGCTCCGCCAACAGTTGTGGCGTGATGCCTGTCACCAGGCAGGCCGCCGGGTGCGGCAGGATGTCGTCCGACGGTCGGCAATAAAGGCTGATTGGCTCGTCGATTTCGTTGAGGTCGAAGTCAGTGCGCACGCCGGCCACCTGCAGCGGCCGATCGCAGCGCGGGTTGATGCCGGTGGTTTCATAGTCGTGCCAGAAAATGCTGGAGGTCACGGGGTCGTCCTGTATCGAGGTCGACCCGATTCTAGCGCGATTCTGAAAAATGAACGTTCAGACGGGAGCGTTCGCGGGGCGGAAACTGAAATAGTCGCGCAACGAACGTACGAAATCATCGTACTCGCGCGGAGACTGCAGCAGCATGAAGCCCGAATCGTAGTGCCCAGGCGTCTGGTCCTCGCGGCACCACAGGCAACTGGCCGTGAGGTTGACGAACTGGTGCCCACCGCCAGGCAGGGGCATACGCAGTTGCAGCTCGTAATCAGGCCCGACCAACACGGGCAACTGGCTGATGACCATCAACCCATTTTCAGAGGCATTGCCTAGCTGACCGATCTCCTGATCGGTAAAGCGGTTGAACACCTTGAGGACACAAGGTAGCTGATGACGTTCGATGTGGCGCTTGTTAAACATGATCGCGAGTGTATTCCGTACCTGATGCCAGGAATACTAGGTACTGGCGGTTGTTGTAACAGCTGAGTTACAGATTAGCGCAGCACGCGCAGCAAATCCCGTGAAATAAACCACACCTTTGTGTTAGCGCCAAGGTACGGTCGTCACCGGGTTGGCCACCGCCGTTTCTGCACCGCGCAAATGGCCAAGTTTTTCCAAGGTCTGCAGGCGCGCTCGGGCGCGATAGGCATATTCGTTGCCCGGGTACTGCTGGATCAGGTACTGATAGGTTTGCGCCGCGTCCACGTACAACGCCTGGCGCTCCAGGCACTGGCCGCGCAGCAGTGATACTTCGGGGTGGATGAACGGCCGGGCACGGCTGGTGCGATCAACCTGCGACAGTTCGAGCATGACCCGTGCGCAATCGCCGCGGTCGTAGGCGCGGTAGGCATTGTTCAGGTGGTGGTCCATGGACCAGCGGGTACAGCCGACGGCGCTGGCGGCCAAGGCTAAAACGATCAGGGCTCGCATGGGGATCTCCTTTGATGCCAGTGTATCGGCGTTTGCCTGCAAATCTTCACACCCTTTTGCAAGGATACCCTGCCCCGTTCAAATGCCACCCTGCCTTGGTCGCAGGTAGTGCAACGGAACAATGACTACAGCGAGATTCAGGAGTAGCCTTTCGCTGCGCTTCACTATAGGAGTCTGTGCATGAGCATCCGCCGCACCAAAATCGTCGCCACCCTTGGCCCCGCCAGCAACTCGCCGGAAGTGATCGAACAACTGATCCTCGCCGGCCTGGACGTGGCACGTCTGAACTTCTCCCACGGCACGCCGGACGAGCACAAGGCCCGCGCGCGCCTGATCCGTGACATCGCCGCCAAGAACGGCCGCCATGTTGCACTGCTGGGCGACCTGCAGGGTCCGAAGATCCGCATCGCCAAGTTCGCCAACAAGCGCATCGAACTGAAGATCGGTGACAAGTTCACCTTCTCCACCGCCCACCCGCTGACCGAAGGCAACCAGGACATCGTCGGTATCGACTACCCCGACCTGGTCAAGGACTGCGGCGTTGGTGACGAACTGCTGCTCGACGATGGCCGCGTGGTCATGCGCGTCGAAACCGCCACTGCAGACGCCCTGCACTGCGTGGTGATCATCGGTGGCCCACTGTCGGACCACAAAGGCATCAACCGTAAAGGTGGTGGCCTGACCGCACCGGCCCTGACCGAAAAAGACAAGGCCGACATCAAACTGGCTGCGGAAATGGACCTGGACTACCTGGCCGTTTCCTTCCCGCGTGACGCCAGCGACATGGAATACGCGCGCAAGCTGCGTGACGAAGCCGGCGGCAGCGCCTGGCTGGTGGCCAAGATCGAACGCGCCGAAGCAGTTGCCGATGACGAGACCCTCGACAAGCTGATCGCCGCCTCCGACGCTGTGATGGTTGCCCGTGGTGACCTGGGCGTGGAAATCGGCGACGCCGAGCTGATCGCTATCCAGAAGAAGATCATCCAGCACGCCCGCCGCAACAACAAGGCCGTGATCGTGGCGACTCAGATGATGGAGTCGATGATCCAGAACCCGATGCCGACCCGCGCGGAAGTGTCCGACGTGGCCAACGCCGTGCTGGACAACACCGATGCGGTGATGCTGTCGGCCGAAAGCGCCGCCGGTTCCTACCCGATCGAAGCTGTCCAGGCCATGGCACGCATCTGCCTGGGTGCCGAAAAGCACCCGACCAGCCAGAAGTCCAGCCATCGCCTGCACACCACCTTCGAGCGCTGCGACGAAAGCATCGCCTTGGCGGCCATGTACACAGCCAACCACTTCCCGGGCGTAAAGGCGATCATCGCCCTGACCGAAAGCGGCTACACCCCGCTGATCATGTCGCGCCTGCGTTCGCATGTACCGATCTTCGCCCTGTCGCCGCACCGCGCCACCCAGGCACGCGCCTCGATGTTCCGTGGCGTGTACCCGATTGCCTTCGACCCGGCCGCGCTGCCGGCCGACAAGGTGAGCCAGGCAGCGGTCGACGAACTGCTCAAACGTGGCCTGGTGGAGCAAGGTGACTGGGTGATCCTGACCAAGGGTGACAGCTACCACACTATCGGTGGCACCAACGGCATGAAGATCCTGCACGTGGGTGATCCGCTGGTCGGTTGATCCACGCTTTTCACAGCACAAGGCTCAAGCGCAGCCTTGTGCTGCGAAGAGGCCCCGACAGGAATAAAAAAAAGCCCCGGCTCTCGCGAACCGGGGCTTTTTGATGGTGCAGGGGGTAAGGCTGGCTTACATCATGCCGCCCATGCCACCCATGCCGCCCATATCAGGCATGCCAGCAGCTGGCTTGTCTTCCGGCAGGTCGGCAACCATGGCTTCGGTGGTGATCATCAGACCGCCGATCGAAGCAGCAGCTTGCAGCGCCGAGCGAGTAACCTTGGCTGGGTCCAGGATACCCATCTCGATCATGTCGCCGTATTCACCGGTAGCGGCGTTGTAGCCGAAGTTGCCCGAACCTTGCTTGACCTTGTCAGCAACCACGCTTGGCTCATCACCGGCGTTGGCAGTGATCTGGCGCAGCGGGGATTCAACAGCGCGACGCAGCAGCGCGATACCGACGTTCTGGTCTTCGTTGTCGCCTTTCAGGTCGACGATGGCCGCCAGGGCGCGAACCAGGGCAACACCACCGCCAGGCACCACGCCTTCTTCAACGGCTGCACGGGTAGCGTGCAGGGCGTCTTCAACGCGAGCTTTCTTCTCTTTCATTTCAACTTCAGTGCCGGCACCCACCTTGATCACGGCAACACCGCCAGCCAGCTTGGCCAGACGCTCTTGCAGCTTCTCACGGTCGTAGTCCGAGGAAGTTTCTTCGATCTGGGCACGGATCTGCTTGACGCGTGCTTCGATCTCGGTGTCAGCGCCAGCACCGTCGATGATGGTGGTGTTTTCCTTGGACAGGATGACGCGCTTGGCGTTACCCAGGTGCTCCAGGGTAGCGGTTTCCAGGGACAGGCCGATTTCTTCGGAGATGACCTGGCCGCCAGTCAGGACGGCGATGTCCTGCAGCATGGCCTTGCGGCGATCGCCGAAGCCTGGAGCCTTGACTGCAGCAACCTTGACGATGCCGCGCATGTTGTTGACTACCAGAGTAGCCAGCGCTTCACCTTCAACGTCTTCGGCAACGATCAGCAGTGGGCGGCCGGCCTTGGCAACGGCTTCCAGAACTGGCAGCAGCTCACGGATGTTGGAGATTTTCTTGTCGACCAGCAGCAGCAGCGGGCCTTCCAGCTCGGCAACCATGGTGTCCGGCTTGTTGACGAAGTACGGCGACAGGTAGCCGCGGTCGAACTGCATGCCTTCTACGACGGACAGTTCGTTTTCCAGGCCCGAGCCTTCTTCAACGGTGATCACGCCTTCTTTACCGACTTTTTCCATGGCTTCGGCGATGATTTCACCGATGGAGTTGTCGGAGTTGGCAGAGATGGTACCTACCTGGGCGATGGCCTTGGAGTCGGCGCATGGCTTGGACAGGTTCTTCAGCTCGGCAACAACGGCAGCAGTGGCCTTGTCGATACCGCGCTTCAGGTCCATCGGGTTCATGCCGGCAGCGACGGCTTTCAGGCCTTCGTTGACGATGGCCTGAGCCAGAACGGTAGCGGTGGTGGTGCCGTCACCGGCAGCGTCGTTGGCCTTGGAAGCAACTTCCTTGACCAGCTGGGCGCCCATGTTTTCGAAAGCGTCTTTCAGCTCGATTTCTTTGGCGACGGAAACGCCGTCCTTGGTGATGGTCGGCGCGCCGAAGCTCTTGGCCAGTACCACGTTACGGCCTTTCGGGCCGAGGGTCGCTTTTACCGCGTCAGCCAGAACGTTGACACCAACCAGCATTTTCTTACGGGCGGAATCACCAAATTTTACGTCTTTAGCAGCCATGATCGTTTAATCCTTGAAAAACTTTGGAGTAACGGGAAGTCGGGGGGAAATCAGCCTTCAACAACGGCGAGGATTTCGTTCTCGGCCATGACCAGCAGGTCTTCGCCATCGACTTTCACGGTGTTGCTGCCCGAGTACGGGCCGAAAACCACTTTGTCACCCACTTTCACGGCCAGCGCGCGAACTTCGCCGTTGTCCAGGACGCGACCGGTGCCGACGGCTACAACTTCGCCGCGGTTTGGTTTTTCAGCGGCCGAACCCGGCAGGACGATACCGCCAGCGGTTTTCGATTCTTCTTCGCTGCGACGGATGACTACGCGGTCATGCAGAGGACGAAGTTTCATTGTCGATCTCTCCCAAATTGTGGTTTTCATCGGCCGGTTCGACACCGGCGGTTTTGATGCTGTCCGGCGTTGCCGGGGGCGGCCCGCTGTGAGCGAACCACCTGTGTAATGTCTGGTGTTGCCACCAGAAACCTTGCGGTGACCACATACATGAGGCCGCCACATCCAATTACAAGGCTCGAGATAGAAAAATTTTCATCAGGCCAAAAAAAACCGGGGCCGCTTGTGCGGCCCCGGTCCTTTTTACTTGTCGCGGCGCTCGTACTCGCCTTCGATCACGTTCGGGCGGTGGCCGCCATCACGCGGCTGCGCCTGGAAGGGGTCATCCTGGAATGCACGCTGGCGCATGGCCTGGGCCTCGGCACGCTCGCGCATCTTGCGCGCCGCCAGGCGGCGGGTGAATGGCAGCAGGCACAGCACACCCAGCACGTCGCTGATGAAGCCGGGCAGCAACAACAGGCCACCACCCACGGCCAGCATCATGCCCTGGAACATGTCCTCGGCGGGCAATTCACCGCGCTGCAGGCTTTCACGGGCGCGCAGTGCAGTCGCCAGGCCGGCCACCCGCATGACCAGTACGCCCAAGGCGGAGCCGGCGATGATCAGCAGCAACGCCGGAAAGAAACCGATTGCCGCGCTGACCTTCACGAAGACGAACAGCTCCAGCACAGGAAAAATCAGAAACAGCAGTAGAAAAGCACGCATCAAGGGTTCCTCGACGGAAGATAACCTTCCAATAAGACCTCACATGGATGCCTGCGCTCCGGATTTCAACCCTCGGCTTGCATCACAAGCGGCCAATGGTCGGCGCGAGCCAGCAAAACCAAGGCCTCGCGGACTTGTGTCGGCGTGTTGCAAGTAGTGGGGAAAGGCAACCAGTGCACGGCCTGGCCGATGCGCAGGTGCATGCCTTCACTGTCTACCCCAACCATCTGCGCCGGTACGTGCCGTGGCAACCCGGTCAACTCGACGTAGTGGGCAATGGCACTGGCGTGATCGCTGTTCATGTGTTCGATCATGCTCCCCTCGGCCTTGCCCGCGAACGGGTTGGCCAAGGTGACATGGTCAAGCCAGTGGATCGCACCGAAGCCGCCGATGTAACGGTGACGCACCGGTTGCAGCACCCAGAAATCGAAGTCGTGGGCCTTGTGGTAGTTGGCCGCATCCGGGAAATAGCGGTAATAGCGCTCGGCGGCGGCCTCGATGACGGCCTCGTCGACCAGCTTGTGCGCTTCGGCCATCACCGTCAGGCGCCCTACCGCCTGCACATCCTCGGCCTCGCGCTCACCCACCAACAGCGAACACTTGGGGTCCTTCTGCAGGTTATGGGTGTGCTGGGCAATGCGGCTGATCAGGATCAGCGGGTTGCCCTGGTCGTCCAGACAGTACGGCACGACCGAACCGAAGGGGTAGCCAGGCATCGACCTGGAATGTGTCGAAAGCACGCCGCGGTATTCCTTGAGCAGCAGTTCCCGGGCGGGGCGGATGGCGTTGGTACTCACTTGAGGGCGGCTCCTGGCGGACGGGTTGGGGACAAGATAAGCATTATCAGCTGCCTGTGCCACTGACCTGCATCCAGACGCCTTACCAGGTAACGCCGAAGCCCGCGGTATAGCGTGTCTTGTCCAGGTCACTTTCACGCGTGCCGGTGATGATGTCCTTCTCCGCCTTGAGGTTCAGCGAGGCCCACTCGGTGACCTTGTAACGCAGGCCAACCTCGGCATCCAGCGAGTAGTCGGCCACGCCACCCAGCGGCTTGGCGAACTCGCCGTTGGTGAACAGCTGCACGTTCTTGCCGATCAGGTAGCGGGTGTAATCCCACTTCACGGCCGCAGAATAGAAATTATCCTTGCCACCATCCTGATACTCGAAGTCAGTACGGTTGATCAGTGAGCCCAGCGAGAACGCGCCCAGCTCATCGTCCCAGAACTGGTAACCCGGGCCGGTACCCACGGTGCGCTGGCGGGCCAGGTCTTCGATGCGATCACGTTTGTATTCCGCACGCCCCTGCCAGAACCACTTCTCGGTAATGAAGCGGTCCAGCGCGTACTCGGCGCTCCAGTTGTCGGTGGTGGTGACGTCGTCCTTGGTCTCGCGGTTGTACTCACCCTCGGCGTTGTGCCGCCAACGGCCATGACGGGCGGTGGTCTTGAAGCCCACGTCGTAATCGTCGGTGTCGTTCTCGGCGCGCTTGTAGTCCAGTGCCACGTCGACATTGCCTTTCCACACGAAATCCTCGACCAGCGGCTTGGGCTTCATGATCTGCTCGATACTGGCCAGCTCCACCGTCTTCGGTGCCTCGCCATTGGCCAAGGTCACCTTGCCTGGCTCTGCCGCCTTGAGCGACTTGGCTTTCTCTCCGCTGTAGGCGTCCTGCTTGACCAGCATCTCCTGGTCGCTTTCCAGCGTCTGGACCTGTTTCCAGTCCAGGGCGATGGACCCACCATAAGGGGTTTCCAGCAGCAGCTTGCCGCCATCGAATACCTTGATCTTGCCACTTAGCCGGTCACCGTTCTTCATCCACACAGTGTCGGCGAACACCGGAGAGGCACACAGGGAAACAGCAAGAAGGCACAACAAGGATCTAGAATTCATAAACGGGCTTTGTTTGCGGACTATGGGTTCGATTTGACGAAAAAGCCGGGCATTATCCAGATACCCAAGACCAGAGCAAGGACAGACCGGGAGTATGCCGTTGAGTTCAACTCTCATTTACCAGACCACCGGTCCGGTTTCATCTGCAGCCCAAGGCGGGCGAGATGTCTGATGGATATGAGCACGCCCTCGATTCGGCCGAGGGCCGACGAACGGCGCTGTATTCAGTACTGGGCCAAGTGCCACCCGGCAAGGTCGTGAGCTATGGCCAACTGGCCGAACTGGCTGGGCTTGGCCGTGCGGCGCGCTGGGTTGGGCGCACCCTGGGGCAGTTGCCTGCAGACACACGCCTGCCTTGGCACCGGGTGCTCGCTGCGGGTGGCCGGCTGAGCCTGGCGCTGGGCACCCCGTCGGGCGATGAACAACGGGCGCGGTTACGCGCAGAAGGTGTGAATGTAAGCAACAATCGTGTGGATATGACGCGCCATGGCTGGCGCCCAATGGAGCACAGCGGTTAGAGTGCGCGCTTTGTTTTCGAAAACTTGAGGCAGATGTTGGCCCATGCCCCGTAAAACCTGGCGCGCTGCGCTTGCTGCCTATGCCAGCCCGTCAACATTGGTACTTTTGCTACTCGGTTTCGCCGCCGGCCTACCCTACATGCTGGTGTTCTCGACCCTGTCGGTATGGTTGCGCGAAGCCGGCGTTGCCCGTGAAACCATCGGTTATGCAAGCCTGATTGGCTTGGCCTACGCCTTCAAGTGGGTCTGGTCACCGCTGCTCGACCAATGGCGCTTGCCGCTGCTTGGCGGCCTCGGGCGCCGGCGCTCGTGGCTGCTGTTGTCGCAAGCGCTGGTGGTGATCGGGCTGGTCGGCATGAGCCTGTGCGACCCGCAACAGCATCTCTCCTGGCTGATTGCCATGGCCGTACTGGTGGCTTTCGCCTCGGCTACCCAGGACATTGCAGTCGACGCCTACCGCCTGGAAATCGCTGACGACCAGCGCCAGGCCGCGCTCGCTGCCAGCTACATGGCCGGCTACCGGGTGGCTGCCTTGCTCGCCACGGCCGGTGCCCTGTTCTTCGCCGAGTGGTTCGGCTCTACCGGCTTCAGCTACCTGCACAAGGCCTGGGCCGGCACTTACGTGATGTTCGGGGTGATGATGCTGCCCGCCCTGTTCACCACGTTGGTCATGCGCGAACCGCCAGTGCCCATGCGCACCCAACTGTCGGCAGCGCGCTACGGGCTGGTGCACCAGATGGCTTCGGTGTTCGTGCTGATCATCCTGCTGGTCTCGGTACCGGCCAGCTTCACCCAGATGTTCAATACCGGCTGGTCCAGCGTGGTCTCCGGTGATGCCACGCCGCTGGACCTGCTGCTGGAAGACCGCGCCTTCCTGCGCCTGATCCTCTACGTGCTGCTGACCTGGGCCTGCCTGTCGAGCCTCGGCCGCCGCGGCCTGGCCCCCGTGCTGACCCCGATCAACGACTTCATCACCCGCTACCGCTGGCAGGCTCTGCTGCTGCTCGGCCTGATCGCCACCTATCGCATGTCGGACACGGTGATGGGGGTGATGGCCAACGTGTTCTATATCGACATGGGCTTCACCAAGGACCAGATTGCCAGCGTCAGCAAGATCTTCGGCCTGATCATGACCCTGGTCGGCGCCGGGGTTGGCGGCCTGCTGATCGTACGCTTCGGCATCATGCCAATCCTGTTCATTGGCGGCGCGGCCTCTGCCGGCACCAACATCCTGTTCCTGATGTTGGCTGACATGGGGCCGAACCTGGAAATGCTGGTGGTGACCATCTCGCTGGACAACTTCAGCTCCGGCATGGCTACCTCGGCCTTTGTCGCCTACCTGTCCAGCCTGACCAACCTGAAGTTTTCGGCGACCCAGTACGCGCTGCTCAGTTCGATCATGTTGCTGTTGCCGCGGCTGATCGGCGGGTATTCGGGCGTTATTGTGGAGAAGTTCGGCTACCACGACTTCTTCCTGATCACGGCGCTGCTGGGGGTGCCTACGCTGATCCTGATCGCCCTGCAGTGGCATCAGGAAGCCGGGCGGGGAACGCCGGTGGCGGACGACCACTCGGTGGCTGAGCGGCCCTGAAACTTTGTATTGCCTGTGCTGGCCTCTTCGCGGGTAAACCCGCTCCTACACCGGGCCGCGTTGCCTTGTAGGAGCGGGTTTACCCGCGAAGAGCCCGGGCCGCGTTGCCTTGTAGGAGCGGGTTCACCCGCGAAGAGCCCGGGCCGCGTTGCCTTGTAGGAGCGGGTTCACCCGCGAAGAGCCCGGCCCGCGTTGCCTTGTAGGAGCGGGTTCACCCGCGAAGAGCCCGGCCCGCGTTGCCTTGTAGGAGCGGGTTCACCCGCGAAGAGGCCGGCACA